>CAMFTS010000068.1 GCA_945988915.1 uncultured Clostridia bacterium | reverse complement strand
GCTGAATTCAATAATGTCAATATAGTATTTAGTAACATCCTTATTCTTTGAAACAACTTGTTCAAGCTTATCTTCATTATTGTAATAAACAGATATTGTACTGTCGGCAGACATATTGTATGAAGCGCTCATAACATCTGCAAACATAGCGCTGAAGTTGGAAACTGTTAAGAATACAATAACACTAAGTGCAAGAGCAAATACTATATTCCTTGAGCGTTTTGCATTTCTCTTGAAATTCTTAACTGCAATAACTCCCTCATATCCGAATATCTTTTCGGTTAATTTAGAGGCACGAAGTTTTTTCGCCTTTTTAACCTTTACTGTATTATTCCGTCTTATTGCTTCAATAGCAGTTTCCTTTGACGCTTTTCTTGCAGGAATATATGAAGAAATGAAAATTGTGATTGCGCTTGCAAGAATCGTGCCGACAATTACCATCCAATTAATGTAAACCCTGAGTGCGCCGTCATATTCGAAAGCCATTGTTTCAATGAATGCCTTTTCAATAAATTTGAATGTAACGGCAATGCCGCCTATACCCGAAGCGATACCGATGGGAATACCTATGAGTCCGAAGATAAAGCCTTCAAAATAGATTGACTTTCTCTTTTGCTTTTTGGTTGCGCCGACAGATGCAAGCATACCGAGATACCGCGCTCTTTCCTGATATGAAACGGCAAAGCTGTCATAAATCATAAAGATTGAAACAACGGCAATAATTAAGAGCAGAATTCCTGCAAAGCCTCCGAGAGATTTAAGCATTGTATTGTCTTTCATTATGCCTGAATAAGTAAATAATTCCCGATTGCAAGAATATTCGGCGGCACCGACTGCCTTTTCGGTATTTGATATCTTGTCCCATACATTGTTGTCAAGCTTGTCGTATTTTACATAAACAAGTGCAGAGTCAACATTTTCAAAGGAACTGTTGTCAATTCCGGTAATAAGCGGAGAACTATCAGTAGCAGATACCTTGCTGTTTGTGTATCCGACAACCAAATATTCCTTTTCTGCAACTTTGCCGCCCTCAATTATAACATTCAGTTTAATCTTTTCGCCCAATCTGAAATCGTAGTTCTTATTTTTCAAAGAGTTTTCGCAAACCAACATTTCATTGCTGTTCTGAGGATATCTGCCCTTTGAAACAACAATGTTTCTCATTTCCCAAAAATCTTGGTTAGCAGAAAAAATATCAAACTGATCACTTGCAGCCTGATCTTCCGAAATCTGCGTTACTCCGACATAAGTTCTGACTGCATACTTTTCGATGTTCTCATCTTTTTCATATATGCTTTTATGGTTGAGATAGTCTGTATCTTCAAATTTTGCGTGCCAGTCGCCGTCAATGGCGAGTGTAACATTCTGGAAATACTTTACGAATGAAATTGCGCTTGTAAATACCGCGCTTACCATTGCAACAGAAACAATGATTGCAAGGACTGTCAGTATGCTTCTCTTTTTGTGCGTTTTGATGTGACGGAGAGTAAGAGTGTTTACAATATCCACTTATCTCACCTCATCTCTGATAATTCTGCCGTCTTGAATTTCAATAATTCTGTCGGCGGAAAGTGCAATTCTTTCGTCATGAGTAATGATGATAACCGTCTGTTTATATTCTTTATTGAACTTTCTGAGGAGTTCAATAATTTCTCTGCTGTTCTCAGAGTCAAGATTACCTGTCGGCTCGTCCGCGAGTAAGAGTGCAGGATTATTCAGCAGCGCTCTGCCTATTGACACTCTCTGCTGCTGACCGCCTGGAAGCTCGCTTGGCAGATGGTTTAATCTCTTTTCTATTCCGAGCTTTTCAACAAGGAATGAAACCTGGTCTTTATCAGGCTTTCTTCCGTCAAGCAACAGCGGAAGCGTAAGGTTTTCCTCGACGGTCAGAATAGGAATCAGATTGTAGAACTGATAAATAAGACCTATTTGCCTGCGTCTGAAAACTGCAAGTGCTGTTTCGTCAAGCTTGCTGATATCCGTACCGTTTATTATTACTTCACCGCTGGTTGCTGTATCAACACCGCCCAAAATGTGCAGAAGAGTTGATTTTCCTGAACCCGACGGACCGATTATAGCGACAAATTCGCCTTGATCTACGCTGAAGGATACACTGTCAAGAGCTTTAACCTCTGTTTCGCCCTTACCGTATATTTTAGATAAATTTTTTGTTTCAAGAATTTTCATAGCTAATTGCTCCTTTCAGCTTTATATCTTAACAGTCCATAATTACAGTTTAGTGACAAAAACAATTACAGTTTTGTCATATTATTGCTTTGTAGAATTTTATACTGAATTCAGAGCCTATACCCTCTTCGCTGTCAACTTCAATTTTTGCATTCTGTTTTGAGAGAATTTCTTTCGAAAGCGCAAGGCCGATACCTACGCTGTCGGCAGAAGCATTTTCACCATGATAAAACCTCTCGAAAATGTGCGGCAAATCCTTTTTGGTAATACCGCATCCGTTATCTTTAATAACTAACTCGTCATAAATACTTGTTGTATGACTTGTAACATTAAGCTTGCCGCCGTTTTTGGTGTGCTCAAGACAGTTTTTAATTATATTCTGAATTGCCTCGACAGTCCAGTTCATATCGCCGTTAACGGTGAAATCTTTAAGCTCTTTAATTATTTTTATATTTTTAATGTCAGCAGTTATCATAAACGGCTTTAAGCTTTCGTCAACTGCCTTAATTATTGAAAATTCTGCATTTACAAGTTCAACCGTGCCTGCATCCAGCTTTGAAATTTTTAACAGCGTGGAAATAAGCCATTTCATTTTAGCAAGCTGATTCTGTATAACGGTCAAAAATTCTTCACGCTTTTCTTTGCTCTCTTCGTCCTTGATAATATCAGTCATAACCATCATTGACGTAAGAGGAGTTTTAAGCTGATGCGAGATATTTGCAAGGAATTCCGTAAGTGCCGTCTGATCGTTTTTAAGCGCTTCATTTGTTGAACGGAGCATTACCACTACTTTATAAATATTGTTTTTTAAAATGGAATACTCGCCCTCTTCGTTGTCGCTGATGTCAAGGCTGTAATCCCCTGCGCAAACCCGTGAAAGATAATCATTCAGCATTTGCGTCTGCTGAAGTCTGTCCTTTTCATGCATAACGAACAGAGTAATAAGCATTGCCGAAAGCATAAAGCAAAGCGCTCCGCAGATTTTGCTTATCACGAAAACAATTACGGAAACGGCTAAAGCAATAGCACACATAATAATTATATACCGTTTAAACTCTTTATTTTTCATTTTAATATGTACCCCATACCTCTGACAGTTTGAATGAGCTTAGGTTCATTCGGGTCTTCTTCAACCTTGTCACGAAGCCTTTTAATATATACGGTCAATGTATTGTCGTTTACAAAATCTCCGTCCACATCCCAGATTTCTTCAAGAAGCTTTTGTCGGGTAAGCACCTTGCCTCTGTTGTTCAGGAATGTCAGAAGCAGTCTGTATTCCATTGCGGTCAGTATTATTTCTTCATCTTTAACGGTAACCTTTGCTTCATTGGTATTTACAACCATATCGTCAATTACAATTTTTCCGTCTGCATTTTCATTTGTATAACGCCTTAATACAGACTTGATTCTCGCGAGTAATTCACGAACTCTGAACGGTTTTGAAATATAATCGTCTGCACCGAGCTCAAAGCCCGTAACTACATTAATTTCATTATCAAACGCAGTAAGGAAAATTACAGGTAATTCGCCCTGCGCCTTTACTGTTTTACATATTTCATAACCGCTTCCGTCGGGAAGAGTCAGGTCAAGCAAATATAATGAATATTTATTTTTAGAAACAATTTCTTTTGCCTCTTTTATGCTTTTTGCAAGTGTGACGCTGTAGCCTTCGTTTTCGAGCGAATATGATAGTCCCATTCCGATTGCAATATCGTCTTCAAGTACGAATATATTCATTCATATCACCTCAAATGTATCTTAACATATCGGTAAATAATATTCCATTACAGTTTTGTAATAATATATTACCTTTTCTGTCGGCAAAATTTCTTGCTTAATTTCATTTAAAAACTTTACATTCTTTTATTTTGTATTATAATATTCGAGTGATTGGGTGTCAACGAATGACATTTGGAAGAAGGATTTCAGGTAATGAACAAGGATTTAACAGTAGGCAAGCCAAGCACTGTGCTTTTCAGATTTTGTCTGCCGCTTTTCGGAAGTATAATTTTTCAACAGTTATATAACATTGCAGACAGCTTTGTAGCAGGCAAGTTTGTCGGTGAAGACGCTCTCGCCTCTGTCGGAAACAGCTATGAAATTACACTTTTTTTCATTGCCTTCGCCTTTGGCTGTAACATAGGCTGCTCGGTAATCGTTTCAAATCTTTTCGGTGCAAAAAGATATAACGATTTGAAAACGGCAGTATATACAGCCTTGATTGCAAGCGGTATTCTGTGCGGCGTTTTAATGGCAGTAGGTATATTCTTCGGAAAAGATTTACTGCATATAATCAACACTCCCGAAAATATTATAGCCGATTCAAAGCTTTATCTTGATATTTACATATTGGGTCTGCCGTTCGTTTTTTACTACAATATTGCAACCGGTATTTTCTCGGCGCTCGGTGACTCAAAAACTCCGTTCTGTTTTCTGATGTGCTCGTCGCTTTCAAATATCGGGATGGATATACTGTTTACGACTTCACTCAGAAGCATATTTACCCGAGGTGTTGACGGTGTAGCATGGGCAACTTTTCTTTGTCAGGGCGTCAGTTGTATACTTGCTTTACTTTTTGTTTTTAAGAGATTAAGAAAAATAAAAACCGAGGGAAAAGTCAAAAAATTCTCTTGGATATTGTTAGGAAAAATTTCGGAAATAGCAATTCCGAGCATTTTACAGCAGACCTTTGTTTCTGTCGGAAACATCATAATTCAAGGTATTATCAACACTTTCGGCTCAGGAGTTATCGCAGGATATTCTGCAGCAATAAAGCTTAACAATCTTGTAATCACCTCATTTATGACTATCGGCAACGGAATGTCAAACTATACGGCGCAGAATTTAGGAGCAGAAAAATTTGACAGAATTTATCCCGGCTTTAAAGCAGGCGTTAGACTTGTAGTTGCGTTAGGCTCTGTATTTTCTTTAGCATATTTATTCCTCGGCAAGTATCTGATTCTGATTTTCATTAACGATACAGAGGGAATCGCAATGCAGACAGGCATACGAATTCTTAAAATTCTTGCTCCGTTCTATTTCGTTGTTTCAACAAAGCTTATTGCCGACGGTATTTTACGAGGCGCCGAAAAAATGAACCGGTTTATGTTTGCAACATTTACAGACCTGGTATTAAGAGTTGTACTCGCATTTATTCTTTCAAACACCGCGCTCGGTGCAACGGGAATATGGACGGCGTGGCCTATGGGATGGTCAGTTTCAACAGTACTGTCGCTGATTTTCTGCTTCAGATACTGCAAGGAAATAAAAACAAAACATTTATTATGATAAAAAACAGAGTTGTAAATGCGTGGGGACCTCTGGACACTCACGCAGTTTTATTCGCCTTTCGGCGAGTGA
>CAMFTS010000067.1 GCA_945988915.1 uncultured Clostridia bacterium | reverse complement strand
CATTTCGTAAATATTCTTTGAAGTGCTTTCCGGCGGCATAAGACCTTTTCTGATACCGTCAAGACCTGCCGCAAGGCAAAGTGCCATTTCAAGATACGGATTACAAGCAGGGTCAGGTGAACGGAGTTCAACTCTTGTGCCCATTCCTCTTGCTGTCGGAATTCTTATGAGAGTTGAACGGTTAGAAGCCGACCAAGCAATATATACCGGAGCTTCATATCCGGGAACGAGACGCTTATATGAATTAACAAGCGGATTAGCTACCGCTGTAATACCTTTTATGTGAGTAAGAATACCTGCAATGAAATGAAGCGCAGTATCTGAAAGACCGTACTCTTTATCAGGGTCATAGAAAGCGTTCTTTCCGTCTTTCATAAGCGACATATTTGTGTGCATACCCGAACCGCAGATACCGTAAACGGGCTTCGGCATAAATGTTGCGTGAAGATTATGGCGGCGAGCATAGGTCTTAACAACATGCTTGAATGTGATTACATTGTCAGCAGTTTTAAGAACTTCATCAAATTTGAAGTCGATTTCGTGCTGACCTTGTGCACATTCATGGTGCGACGCCTCTATTTCAAAGCCCATTTCTTCAAGCGCCAGGCAGATATCTCTTCTGCATTCTTCACCCTTGTCGGCAGGACCCATATCGAAATAACCTGCAACATCGCCTGTCTGTGTTGTAGGGTTACCGTTTTCATCAAGCCTGAAGAGGAAAAATTCACATTCGGGACCTGCATTAAAAGTGAAGCCCATATCCGCAGCTTCTTTAATTGCCTTTTTAAGTACATTTCTCGGATCACCCATAAACGGTGTATTGTCATTACAGTAAACATCGCAAATGAGTCTTGCGGTCCTGTCTTTCCAAGGTAAAATTACGAATGAATCATAATCGGGACGAAGATACATATCCGATTCATTTATACGAACAAAACCCTCAATAGAAGAACCGTCAAACATGCATTTATTATCGAGTGCTTTTTCAAGCTGACTTCTTGTGATTGCAACATTCTTAATTTGACCGAAAATATCTATAAATTGAAGTCTGATGAATTTAATATCCTTCTCCTCTGCAATTCGCAAAATGTCTTCTTTAGAATAGCCCATGGCGTTTCTCCTTTCACTGTAACAGCTTTATAATGGTGCTACATATGCAGAATAATTATAACATTGTTAAAATATTTGTCAACTTAAATAAATCTTTAACGATATGTAAACATATTGTGACGGGTTTCACAATAAATTGACAGGCAATACAAATTGTTGTATAATAACTCCGATTATGATGTTTAAATGTCATTATCAAGTCTTGAGCAAAACTAAGAGGTATAATAATGGGAAATGAAAATATAAAGCGTACCGGTTCAGGTAAAAAAAGAAAAAGTACGAAAAAAACAGGTATAGCTGAAAAATGGAAAGCACTCGGTAAGTGGCAAAAGGCAGTTGTAATTGCAGCTGTTACTCTTGTTATTGTAATAATAATTGCTGCTGTATCCGTTTGGGCTGTTTATTCCGGCTTCAGAACTAATCTTAATAAAGACAATCTCGGTATTTCCGATGATATTTATAATTCTTTCGGTGATACCGATGTAATAAATGTTGCGGTATTCGGCCTTGACACAAGAAATGAGAATTCATTTAAAGGCCGTTCCGATTCAATTATAATTGTCAGCATCAATCCGGTAGAAAAAACTGTTAAGCTCACTTCAATTCTCAGAGACAGTTATGTTGCGATTGAGGGCTACAAAAATCAGAAAATCACTCACGCATACGCATTCGGCGGAGCGGAGCTTGCAATACAAACGCTTAACCGCAATTTCCACTTGAATATTCAGGACTATGCAACCATAAATTTCTATAAGCTTGCAAAGGCCATTGATGTTTTGGGCGGTGTTGATGTTGATATCACAGAGTCGGAAATGCATCAGATAAATGATATCGGTGATGACGAGGGCAGAGTGATTGAACAGGTTACAGAGTACGGACATGTGCATCTCAACGGTGACCAGGCGGCAGTCTTTGTAAGACTTCGTAAATACGATTCGGATGTTGCCCGTTCAAACAGACAGAAAATGGTTATAAATGCGTTGATTGAAAAGGCAAGACAGGTTAATCCTACAGAATATGCAAAGGTAGTAAAATCCATTATGTCGCTTTGCGAAACCTCGCTTTCTTTCAGCGAAGTTATGACGCTCGTTCCTCTTATAAATGAGGATATAAAAATTCAAACATTAACCATACCTAACGAAGACGAAGCAATAGGCGGAGTCTATGAAGGTGCTTGGGTTTGGAGATATGATTTGGATAAAGCGTCACATCGGATACTTGAGTTTATTTACGGTAACGCACCTACATTCTCATATAACGCCAACGATTTGTTTACACAGCCGGCAGAAAGCAATAATAATAACCTCAATAACAATAATAAGAATGATAATGATAATGAATATGAAGGCGTTACAATCATCCAACATACAGAGCCGGCAACACAGGAAGAAAATACTACTGAATACATTACGGAACCGGATGTTACGCAATCCGAACAGACTACTTTAGAGCAAAATACGCAAGAGCAGACCGTAACAGTTACGGAGCCTGTGACTTCGGAAAGCACATCGGTTAATAATTTGCCTGAAGAGAACGAGTCGGAAACTCAAACGGCTTATTCGGGTGATGAGGCATAATTAAGGATTGATAAAATGAGAGTTTTTGATTTTGACAATACAATTTATGACGGAGAAAGCGGAATAGATTTCTTTATGTATTATGTTAAGCATTTTCCGATTCAGGTTGTTAAATATGTTCCTGCTTTTACCCGTTGCGTTATTAAGTATAAAGCCGGAAAGCTTGCCATAGAAGATGTATTCACCGACTATTCTTATATTTTAAAGGAATGTTGTAAAAAGTTTGAAGATCCCGAGAAAGAAATAAAAATCTTTTGGGACTGCAATCAAAAAAAGATTAAAAAATGGATTTCGGATATGCTCGGCGAAGACGATGTTATTCTTTCTGCTTCACCTGAACCGCTTTTGCTTGAAATATGCAACAGACTTAACATTAAGAATGTAATCGGTTCAGTTGTTGATATTAAAAGCGGGGAAATCTCAGAGCTTTGCTTCCGCGACAACAAAATCAAAAGATTCAAGGATGTTTACGGTGATACCGTAATTGATGAGTTTTATACGGACTCAATGAATGATAAACCGTTTATGGATATATCGAAAGATGTTTATTTTGTTACAGGCGATAAAATTGAAAAGATAAAAGAAAACGGCGTATATTTAAGAAGAATGTAAATGAGAGAACCGACAGCGTGTCTGTCGGTCCTCTTTTTTTCTGATATGTTCTCGGAACAAATGTATTTAATTAATATCTTGATAACCTGTAAAGAATACCTATTGAATGTTTGAAAAACTCTTTATATGCTTCGCAGTGAATATTTTTTGACGGATTACCGTCGATAAGCGGTTCACAATAGCGTTTACAGCCGTTTCGGCAGATAGGGAAATATTCGCAGTTTTTACATTCGTCAGGCTTTTCTTGTGAACTTTCAATAAATTGCAATTCCGTTCGCTTTTGATTGATTTCCTCAAAGGAATTTATGTTTATGTTGCCGAGCTTTAATTCGTCAAGAACATAGAAATCGCACGGATAAACCGAGCCGTCAGCCTCAACAACATTCTGCATTGAACAAATGCCTGAAAAACCGCAACTTTCAGGCGGCATACCCCGAAGCATCAGAATATAGTTTTCAAACTGCCTTATACTCGGTGCGCTGCCTTGCTTTATATCCCTTACCCATAAGTCAAAAATTCTAATCATAAACTGACCGTATTTTTCAGCACTCAGAGTATAATCCAACTTTTCATAGGGACTTTCAATAGGATTTAAACAGGGTATAAATTGTAAATACTTATAACCCTGCTTTTTATAGAAGTTATAAACAGCTTCGGCACGGCGGGCGAGCGCATTGGTCACAACGGTAAGAATATTAAAATCAACTTCGTACTTTTTCAGAATATCGGCGCATTTAATTACACGGTTGAATGTGTCGCTTCCGTTTGCGTCAATTCTGTTTAAGTCATGCAATTCTTTTGTGCCGTCAAGCGAAAGGCCGACAAGGAATTTATTGTCGTGAAAGAATTTTGCCCATTTGTCGTCAACGGCGTATCCGTTAGTCTGAATAGCATAATGTATTTTAATTCCATTTGTGTTATTCCTGTTTACACAGTCAACAAAGAATTCGAAAAATTCAAGTCCGATAAGCGTAGGCTCTCCTCCCTGAAACATAAAGGTAATCTGCCTTTTTACCTGCGCGAGCGATTTTTTTATTAAGTTCTCTGCTGTTTCTTTTGTCATAAAGCTGAACTTTTCCCTGTGCATATTTGAAATATCTGCATAGAAGCAGTATTTACAACGCATATTGCATTTGTCTGATGACGGCTTTATGAGTAAACACATATATTCCATAATATCACCGTAATAATTTTAGCATAAACGCTTTTAAATATCTACAATTACAAAAAAAGTTTGTTGAAAAAAATAATACAATGTGTTATCATTAATTCCAACGGAAAGAGGTGTTATTATGAGGCTTGCCGAGTCAGCAGAAATGTATCTTGAAACCATTTTGATTTTATCAAAAAAGCAAAGCAAAGTACGCTCGATAGATGTTTGCGAATATATGAATTTCTCAAAGCCAAGCATCAGCCGTGCAGTGAATTCGCTTAAAGATGACGGATATTTGAATATTGCGGCTGACGGTGCACTTACTCTCACGGCTGACGGAGAAAAAATTGCAACTAAGATTTACGAGCGGCATACAATTCTTACACAGTGCCTTGTTTTTCTCGGCGTTGATGAAAAGACTGCGGCTGAGGACGCCTGTAAAATTGAACACGATATTTCAGATGAAACATTTGAAGCAATAAAAAATCATATGAAGCAGAAGCGTTAAGTCCGTTTCTGCTTTTTTACGGAAAGATTTGATATTCGGAAGGAGAAAGATTATGAAAAAGTTTATGGATAAAGACTTTTTGCTTACAACAAAAACTGCGAGAGAAATATATAAGAAGGGTGCAGAAAAAACACCGATTTTTGACTGGCACTGTCATCTTTCTCCAAAAGAAATATATGAAAACAAAAAACCGAAAGATCTGGCTGAGCTTTGGCTCGTGGGAGACCACTACAAATGGAGGGCTATGCGCTCCTGCGGAATACCCGAGGAATATATTACAGGAAGAAAATCGGGAAAGGAAAAGTTTATGAAATGGGCTGAGGTTATGCCTTATCTTATAGGCAATCCGCTTTACCATTGGACTCACCTTGAATTACAGAGATATTTCGGCATTTATGAAACCCTTTCTCCTCAGACAGCAGAGAGTATCTGGAAAAAGTGTAACGATATGATTAAAGCGGGCGGATTTACTCCCCGTGAGCTCATTGAAAAATCAAATGTCAAATGCGTTTGCACAACCGATGACGCGGCCGATACGCTTGAATACCACAAGCTTTTGCAGAAGGATAAAAAGTTCAGTTGCAAGGTGCTTCCCGCTTTTCGTCCGGACAAGTCTTTAAATATTGATCAGCCTACATTTATTCCGTGGATTGCGGCTATGGAAAAAGCA
>CAMFTS010000066.1 GCA_945988915.1 uncultured Clostridia bacterium | reverse complement strand
GCAGAGGTTGTTCATGTTGACGCATCAAAAGGTATGGTGCAGTGGGCAAAAGAAAACGCTGTGATTTCAGGTGTTGCCGACAGAAAAGTCCGTTGGATTGTCGATGATTGCGTTAAATTCGTTCAGCGTGAAATTCGCCGCGGAAATAAATACGAAATTATCATTATGGACCCGCCGTCTTACGGCAGAGGACCGGGAGGCGAGGTATGGAAGCTTGAAAACGAGGTGTATTCATTTGTTGAGCTTTGTTCGCAGGTGCTTTCAGATGATCCTATAATGGTACTGATAAATTCATATACAACCGGCCTTTCGCCGTCGGTAATGCAGTATATTCTCGGCTCGGTAATTTCTCCGAGATTCGGAGGAAAGGTAGAATCTGACGAAATAGGCTTGCCTGTTACGCAAACAGGAATGATTCTGCCGTGCGGTGCTTCGGCAATTTGGCATAGATAAAATAAAGGAATAAATTGATTGATGAAAAACGAAAACATTGTTGAATTTCAAAATGTCAGCTTCCGTTACGATGTATCGGAAGGTGAGGAACAGCTTCCTCTTGCAATAAATCATGTTTCACTAAACATAAAAAAAGGTGACTGCGTTGCAATTCTCGGGCATAACGGTTCAGGAAAAAGCACACTCGCAAAGCTTTCAAATTCAATAATTACTCCAACCGAGGGCAAGGTAGTTGTTAAGGGTATGGATACAAACAATGAAGCATTATCTTACGAGATAAGAAAAACTGTCGGCGTTGTATTTCAAAACCCCGATAACCAGATTGTTGCTTCAATAGTCGAAGAAGATGTTGCTTTCGGACCTGAAAACCTCGGACTTCCGCGAGAAGAAATCCGTAAACGCGTTGACGATTCTCTAAAGGCGGTGGATATGTATGATTACCGTCATCACGAATCTCATAAGCTTTCCGGCGGTCAAAAGCAGAGGGTTGCAATAGCAGGCATTATTGCTATGCGTCCGGAATGCATCTTTTTTGATGAACCGACGGCAATGCTTGACCCTAAGGGCAGAAAAGAAGTAATGGATACTGTTTTTAAGCTCAACCGTGAGTATGGAATTACAGTGGTATATATTACTCATTTTATGGACGAAGCGGCACTTGCAAACAGAATTGTTGTAATGGACAAAGCTGAAATTTTGCTTGACGGCACACCCAAAGAGGTGTTTGAAAATTCCGATTTGCTGAAATCTGTCGGACTTGATATACCGCAATGTGCTCAGTTAGCAAAGGAACTGAAAAAATCAGGAGTTAATCTGCCTGATAATATTCTTACAAGAGAAGAATTTACTGACAGTGTTTTAAATTTACTTGGAGACAAATAATGGCAATAATCGAAACACAAAATTTAACATATGTTTATTCTGAAGGAACTCCTTTTCGTAAGGTTGCTATTGAAGATATAAATATTTCAATCGAAGAAGGGGAATTTGTCGGAATAATCGGTCATACCGGTTCGGGCAAAAGTACGCTCGTTCAGCACTTAAACGGACTTTTAAAGCCAACATCGGGTACAATTCTTTATGACGGCAAAGATATTCATTCAAGCAAGGAATTTACGCGTTCTGTGCGTTTTAATGTCGGCCTTTGCTTTCAATATCCCGAATATCAGTTGTTTGAAAGCTCGGTTTATAAGGATATAGCATTCGGTCCGCAGAATATGGGACTTTCCGAAGAAGAAATTAACGAACATGTTTTGCGTGCGGCAGATTTTGTCGGAATTAAAAAGGAAATGCTTAAAAAATCACCGTTTGATTTGTCCGGCGGTGAAAAAAGGCGTGTAGCCATTGCAGGAGTTATTGCTATGGAGCCGAAAGTTTTAATTCTTGATGAGCCGACGGCAGGACTTGACCCAAAAGGCAGAGATACTATTGCC
This sequence comes from uncultured Clostridia bacterium, assembly GCA_945988915.1. Taxonomy (GTDB): domain Bacteria; phylum Bacillota; class Clostridia; order Oscillospirales; family Acutalibacteraceae; genus Fimenecus. Next base: position 3,759 of record CAMFTS010000066.1, on the reverse strand, counting down.
GATATGATTGACAATTACAGAAAATCAACAGGCAGCACAGTTATTGTAGTTTCTCACAGTATGGAAGATGTTGCCAAAAGCGCAAGCAAGGTCCTTGTAATGAATAAAGGTCAAGTAGAATTCTTTACAGGCGTTAAAGAGGTTTTTTCAAATGCGCAAAGGCTCGTTGAAATCGGTCTTAATGTTCCGCAGATAACAGGAATTCTTATGGATTTAAAGGCTAAAGGATATAATGTCAGAACCGATATTTATTCTGTTGACGAAGCAAAGTCGGAGCTTCTCCGTTTCTTTAAAGAAAGGGGAGTGCTCTGATGATTAAGGATATTACAATCGGACAGTTTTTTCCGGGAAATTCCGTAGTGCACAGACTTGATCCGAGAATGAAACTTGTATTAACTTTTATATATATCATAGCAATTTTTCTCTGCAAAAATTTCTTGGCACTCGGAGCAATGGTGCTGTTTCTTTTGATTTCGGTATTGCTTTCAAAAATTTCTTTAAAACTGATAGGTAAAAGCATTAAGCCGGTATTTATCATAGTTTTAATCACTTCTGTTTTGCAGATAATTTATAACGATAAAGGAATTGCACTCATAGAGTACGGAAAATTCCATATTACAACCGGCGGCGTGTTTACTGCATTGTTTACAACGGTCAGAATTGTTGCTCTTGTTGTTGCAAGCTCATTGCTGACTTATACGACTTCTCCGACGCTTTTAACCGACGCCATAGAAAGACTGTTCTCTCCTCTGAAAATTGTCAAAATTAATGTTCACTCAATCGCCATGATGATGACAATAGCATTGAGATTTATTCCTACCTTGATTGACGAAGTTGATAAGATTATGTCAGCGCAGAAATCGAGAGGCGCAGACCTTGAAAACGGCAATCTTGTGCAAAGAGGCAAAGCTTTAATTCCTATTTTTGTTCCGCTTTTTATAAATTCTTTCAGCAGAGCATATGATCTTGCATTTGCTATGGAATGTCGTTGTTATAAGGGCGGAGAGGGCAGAACAAGACTAAAAGAAATGAAACTTGCTTTAAAAGATTACATTGCAATTTTTATGCTGATTGCTGTATGCGTATTTGTTGCAATCACCAACAAGCTGATTGTTGCGCCTGAAGAATACAGTAATATTCTTGATTCCTTTGTTCGCTTCGTGCTTTAAAAGTCGGTGATATGTTATGAAAAACTATTTGTTTAAGATAATGTATGACGGCAGTGGCTATCACGGCTGGCAAGTCCAGGAAAATGCCGTTACTGTTCAGGAAAAAATACAGGACGCAATAGAAAAAATACTTTCGGTGCGTGAAAATATTGTCGGATGCAGCAGAACTGACAGCGGCGTACACGCCAATATGTTTTGCTTTAATATGCGAACCGATAAGGAAATAGATACATCAAAAATCGTCAGGTCGTTGAATGCTGTATTGCCTGAGGATATTTCAGTTATTTCCTGCGAAGAAGCGGACTTCAATTTCCACGCAAGATATGACTGCACATCAAAGGAATATAAGTACTTGATTTGGAATGACAAAAGCAGAAATCCGTTTTTAACAGGCAGAGCTTTGCATTATCCGGGTGAAATTGATATTGATTTGCTTAACGAAGAAGCCAAAAGCTTTTTGGGCACTCACGATTTTTCATCGTTTTGCGCAGCTGATTCAAGTGTTGAAGATAAAACAAGAACTGTTAAAAACATAGGCTTTGAAAAAAACGGAAAATTAATTGAGTTTAAAATTGAAGCAGACGGGTTTTTATATAATATGGTCAGAATTATTGTCGGAACATTACTCGATGTAAATTCAGGAAAAATCGAAAGAGGAAAAATAGAGGAAATCATTAACAGTAAAGACAGAAAATCTGCAGGAAAAACGGCTGCTGCTTGCGGATTGTATCTTAACATAGTAAATTACAATAAATAACGGTGAAGTTTAATGAAAGAGAAAAAAAACAAAAAAAGGGTTTCTCAAAAGGGAAACACTAAAGCTGCAAAAAAAAGTAAAAAACCTACCGTCAGAGCTGTAAATCAAGATTTACTAACTAAGCTTATTAAAGTTATTCTTGTTGTAATGGTTATACTTATTCTATTGTTTGTTGCGGCTGACAGATTCGGTAATATCACATTTTCAAGTGTCAGTGATTATTTCAGCGGATTGGTTTCAGGTGCAAAAAAAGGCGAGGGATATCCCTACTATTTTGAGAGTATGACTCCTGACAATGTAATTAAGATAAACTCTGATTTGCTTGTAATTGATGACGACAAAACTTATGTTTTGGATTCTACGGCAAAAAAGATGAGTGAAAATAAGCATACATATTCAGTGCCGGTCGCAGAAAGTGTAAACGGCAGAGCAGTTTTATTTGATGTCGGCGGAACAAGTTACAGTGTGATTTCAAGAACAAAATTACTTTATGAAAATACACTGAACAGTAAAATCATTACTGCTTCCTTGGGAAAAGATGGCAGTGTAGCTCTCGGCGTCAGAGGCGAGAGTGCTATGTCACGGCTTTTGGTTTATAACAGAAATCAAAAAGTAGTTTATGATTGGTCCTGTGCTAAAGAGAATATAATATCAACTGCTGTTTCCGATAACGGTAAGTATGCGGCAATTTCTGTTATCGGTGCTCAGAACGGTGAGCTTTACTCAAAAGTTTTAGTCTTTGATTTCGAGTATTCAGAGCCAATCGCAGAGTACGATTACGGCGAAAGAATTGTATCAAAAGTTAAATTTGTTAACGGTAAAAGAATAATTGCAAGCGGCGAAAAGGTTTTGAGCTTTATTAAAAATGAAAAAGATAAGGAAGACATTGATCTTTCGCTTAACACGCTTTCTTGTATATATACCGATTCAAGTAATATGACAGTTGCGGTCTTTTCAAAATACGGAAGTTCAAGCGTAAAAATTTTAAGAGGATATTCAAAAAGCGGAAAAGAATTATTTTCAACTGAGATTAATTCAAATGTCAGAGATGTTTCATGTGCCGAAGGATACATTTCGGTTCTGACAGACAGACAACTTTTAAGCTTTAATAAGCGTGGTAAACAGGTCGGTTCTGCCGAGGTGTCCGGCGACGGAATATCCTGCTACACCAACGGCAGCAGTACATATGTTTTAACAACCGGTGCTATAAATAAATACAGAACATTCGGAAAAACGGAAAAAGAAACAACAACGGTTTTGGCTGAGAATAATTAGAATGTTTTTAAATTAGCAGTTAATTATTCACAGTTTTGATACAATTTGCCTATATAATATAATGGAGGTAGTATTATGGGTATAGTTTTAGATTTGCTCTTGGTCGCAGCAGTAATCCTAATAGTTGTTCGTGCTGTAAATAAAGGAGTGATTACGACAGTAATTGAGGTGGTTGCATTCGCACTTGCAATTTTCTTGGCTTCTTCAGCGGCACAGCCTACCGCTGAAATTATGTATAAGTCGTTTTTTTATAAGTCTGTTCAAAAGGGAATAAATGAAAGTTTGCCTGCAAATCCCGCAACTCTGAACTATTCAGAAAAAGCACAGATTGTTATGGATAATATTCCTGATTTTGCTAAAGGATATGCAACTAAGGTTGGCCTTGATCTTTCGACTTTGTCATCACAGATTTCAAAGGGCGGTTTCAAGAACGATGCAGAGCTTTATGAAAAGCTTGAAAGCGAAATTGTTAAACCGATTGCAGTTTTAGTCTTGAAAAACATAATGTTTTTTATTCTGTCAATTGCATTCGCAATTTTATTGAGGATAATTGTCCAT
>CAMFTS010000065.1 GCA_945988915.1 uncultured Clostridia bacterium | reverse complement strand
AAGAGAATTCAGGACCTTACAGAGCATCTTAAGGTTAACCAGAAAGACCATCATTCAAGAAGAGGTCTTCATAAGATGGTAGGTCGCAGAAGAAATCTTCTCGCTTATCTTCAGAAGGTTGACATTGAAAGATACCGTTCAATCGTTGCTCGTCTCGGTCTTCGTAAATAAGACTTCGTTAAGGCAAACAGTATTTTTACTGTTTGCCTTAAATTGCTTTTAAGACAGGTAAAATTCAAGGCGAAATTTCTTCATTTAGCGGTAAATAGAGCATTTGAAAATCTTGCAAATCAAGTGTTGTATTTATTGCTAAAAACGAGATTTTTGCCTTGAGGAATATATAAAGAGAGGTAAAAAACTATGTTCTTTAAGAATTTTAAAGTTTGGGAAACCGAACTCGCAGGCAGAAAGCTTTCTATCGAAACAGGTAAAATGGCAGGACTTGCAAATGCGGCTGTTATGGTGCGTTACGGTGATACCGATGTTCTCTGTACCGTTACTGCTTCGGCTACTCCGAGAGAAGGCGTTGACTTCTTCCCTCTTTCGGTTGACTATGAAGAAAAAATGTACTCGGTAGGTAAAATCCCCGGCTCTTTCCAGAGAAGAGAGGGCAAGGCAAGCGAAAAGGCTATCCTTACATCACGCTGCATTGACAGACCTATCCGTCCGCTTTTCCCGAAGGATTTGAGAAATGACTGTACCGTTGTTGCAACAGTTATGTCCGTTGACCCCGACTGCAGTCCCGAAATCGCATCAATGATAGGTGTTTCGGCAGCTATCGCAATTTCGGATATTCCGTGGGACGGCCCTATTTCAGGCGTTAATGTCGGTCTTGTTGACGGCGAAATCGTTATCAATCCGACGCTTGAACAGAGAGCAAAAACAGACCTTAATCTTACAGTTGCATCAACTGCCGACCTCGTTGCCATGATTGAGGCAGGCGGTAATGAAATCCCCGATGACCTTATGTTTGACTGCATTATGGCAGGTCATGAGGAGAATAAAAAGATTGTTAAGTTTATTCAGAGCATCGTTGACGAGGTTGGCAAGCCGAAGTTTGCTTATGAATCATCAGATCCTGACCCCGTAATCTTCAAGGAAATTGAAGACTTCTGCATTGAAGATGTCAAGAAAGCTCTTGATACTGATGATAAGCTTGTCCGTGATGAAGCTCTTCTTCCTATCTATGCAGCAGTTCACGAAAAGTTTGACGAACAATTTGAAGGAAACGAAGGCAAGCTTGACGAGATTATGTATCTTGTTCAGAAGCATGTCGTTCGTTCATGGCTTAAAGATGAACACAAGAGAGTTGACGGCAGAGGCATTGATGATATCCGTCCTCTTAACGCAGAGGTTGACCTCCTTGCACGCGCTCACGGTTCAGGTATGTTCACCCGCGGACAGACTCAGGTTCTTTCAGTTGCTACACTCGGACCTATCAGTGATTCACAGATGCTTGACGGTCTTGATGAGCAGAAAGAAAAGAGATATATCCATCACTACAATTTCCCGTCATATTCGGTAGGCGAAACAAAACCGTCAAGAGGCCCCGGCAGAAGAGAAATCGGTCACGGCGCTCTTGCAGAAAAGGCTCTCGTTCCCGTTATTCCGTCAGTTGAAGAATTCCCGTATGCAATCCGTGTTGTATCGGAAGTTCTTTCTTCAAACGGCTCAACATCACAGGGTTCAATCTGCGGTTCAACTCTTGCTCTTATGGCGGCAGGCGTTCCGATTAAAGCTCCTGTTGCAGGTATCTCCTGCGGACTTATCACAGGCGACGAAGGCGTTTACGGCGACTTTATGACAATGGTTGACATTCAGGGCCTTGAAGACTTCTACGGCGATATGGACTTTAAGGTTGCAGGTACAAAGAAAGGTATCACTGCTATCCAGATGGACCTTAAGGTTCACGGACTTACTCCCGCAATTATTAAAGAAGCATTTGCAAAGACTCACAAGGCAAGAGATTATATACTTGACGAAATTATGCTTCCCGTAATTTCAGAGCCTCGCGCAGAGCTTTCAAAGTGGGCACCGAAAATGCTTACAACAAAGATTGATCCTGAAAAAATCGGCGATGTTATCGGTAAGCAGGGCAAGGTTATTCAGAAGATTTGCGCTGAATGTGACTGCAAGGTTGATGTTAACGACGAAGGTCAGGTATTTGTTTCCTGCGTTGATATTGAAAATGCAAAGAAAGCAATTTTCATAGTTGAAACAATCGCAAACGGTCCGGAAGAGGGTGCTATATACAAGGGAATTGTTACCCGTCTTATGAGCTTCGGCGCATTCGTTGAAATCGTACCCGGAGTTGAAGGTATGGTACACATCAGCCATCTCGATGTTAAGAGAACTGAAAAGGTTGAAGATGTTGTAAATGTAGGCGATGAAATCATAGTTAAGGTTCTTCCTAAGGATGATCAGGGCAGACTTAATCTTTCACGCCGTGAGGCTCTTATCGAGGTTGAGGGACTTACACCTGAAAACGAGCTCACAGAAAGAGCACCGAGAAAAGATAACAGAAGAAATTTCCGCAGAAACAACAATAAATAATTGTTGAAACAATAACAAAGCCCGAAAGAATCCGGGCAAAGTAACGGCTTTATGTAAAAGACGGCACAGTTGAAAAATTGTGCCGTCTGTTTTTTTGCTGTGAATTTCGAGGCGGAAGAAAGTTTTCCCGTGTTTTTCATATACACACAGATTTAATAATTCTTAAGATTTGAATATATTTACTTTTTTTACCGATGTACTATAATTGTTTTAAAAGGGGATTAATGTCGGAGGAAGAAATGAATAAGATGAAAATATTGGCGGCAGATGACGATGTAGCAATCTGCAATTTAATTAAATTGGTTTTAGAAAAAGATAACTTTGAAGTTACCACGGTATATAACGGACAGGAAGCTTTTGACGCCGTAAAATCGGGCAATCATTACGATGTTATCATATTAGATATAGTTATGCCGCTGATGTTTGGTACAAATGCCGCAAAGGAAATCAGGAAAATATGTGATTCGCCCATACTGTTTTTAACTGCACGCTCAGGCGATGAAGATAAAATTGACGCTTACAGCAACGGGGCTGACGATTATCTTTGCAAACCGTTTTCAACAGTTGAACTCGGACTCAGAGTAAACGCTTTAATCAAACGCTCCAAGAGAAGTGAAGAGCTTGAATTTTCAGACACCGAAAAAACGGTAGTTATCGATTCAAAAAAAATAGCACTTACGGATAAGGAAATAAGTCTGCTGAAATTCTTATATAAAAACCGCGGTGAGGTTGTGAGCATAAGCAGTATTTTTGAAACCGTATGGGAGGAAAAATACTTGCCGAGCAGTAACAATACAGTTATGGTATTTATTTTGAATTTAAGAAAGAAAATAGAGGAGGATTATACTCAGCCAAAGCATATTATTACCGTTTGGGGAAAGGGTTATAAATATGAATAAAAAAGGTATGTCGTTAAAGCTGAAATCCTTCTTAGTAATTGTTTTAGCCGTGGTAATCGGAGCCGTTCTGTATTTCACCGTTTCTTCAGTTCTTTGCTTTGCAATCGACAATTATTATCTCAGCGACTCCTTGGAAGAAAAGAGAATTGAAAAATTCAATGCTTCTTTTCAGGATTATGTCAGAAGCAATAATGTTGTATCAACCGATGAAGAAGCTATTAAGGAATGGTGTGAAAGCAATAAATACATATATTTTATGCTTTTTGATGATGACAGCTTAAGATTGGTAATAGACGGAGACAGCAGCTACACTTATTCAGACGGACAAATTACAAATATGTCGGGATATGATGTCACGACCATTGAGTTTGCCGACGGAAATTTTAATGTGTCCATAATTGAATTCAGCGAAAGTATGTATTATACAATGGCTTACATTATCAGCGCAGCGGTCGCTATTTTAACTTCATTTGTTATTCTGCTCGAATTTTTGTCGCATACGGTTAAAAGAATAACGACTTTATCAAATAAGGTTTCTTCGTCGGATTTTAATAATGAAAACCTTGTTCCCGACCGCAACGATGAAATCGGAGAGCTTTACAGAAGCGTTGAAAAAATGAAAAAAGAGATTGTTTATCATTATGAAAATGAAATGCAATCTTACAACGCAAATAAAGAACTGATAACAAATATGTCACACGATATCAGAACTCCGCTGACATCAATAATCGGATATAACGAAATGATGCTCAAGCCTGACAACACCGCAGAAGATGTGCGGCAGTATGCAGCTTTTTCTCTTGAAAAGGCTAATCAGCTTAAGGATATGAGCGATAAGCTTTTCAAATATTTCCTCGTTTATGACAAATCAGGGATTGATGTCAATTTTGAAAGCATTTCCGCCGAGTTGCTTATTCAGCAATTAATAGGCGAACAGCTTGTAATTGCAAGGCAAAACGGTTTTGATATTGTTTTCAACTGTGATATTGATGATGTTGAAATACTGACCGACCCGTTACTGTTAAAGCGTATCTTTGACAATGTTTTTTCAAATATAAATAAATATGCGGATAAAGAAAAAACCGTGAAAATCGATACCGCCATCGTTGACGGCAAAGTTAATATTCTGATTATAAATTACATAAGCCCGCGTGTCATAAAAAAAGAAAGCACGCAAATCGGATTGAAAAGCTGTAAAAAAATTATGGAAGTGCTCGGCGGAAGTATCGATTTTAAGAGCTTGGACGATTTATATATGACTACGATAACAATTTGATTTATTACAGTTGTGTAATAATACTTTCACCGTATAGTAATAATTGTATTTTAAAATTGTAATATTAGCAAAATCTTTACTTTTTCTTTGATTATTGCATTGCTTTTGTTTTGTAAAATAGCAAATAAGACGGAGGTGTTTTATGAAGAATATATTGGAATTACTTGAAATAAATGCAAAAAAGCTATCGCAAAAAACGGCTTTTGCTGACGGGAATAAAACAGTTACATATTCCGAGCTGCTTGAAAATTCAAAAAGAATAGGAACAGCTCTTTTGAGTCTTAATGAAACCAAACAGCCTGTTGCGGTTTATCTTGATAAAAGCGTTGATGTAATAAGCGCAATGTTCGGAATAGCATACAGCGGTAATTTCTATACGGTCATTGATTCCGAAATGCCTGCTGAACGGATAAACAAGATATTTTCAACACTTAAGCCCGTTGCCGTTTTAACTGATAATAAGCATTTTGATAAGGCTTCCGAGCTGAATGTTTCAAAGATTTTTACCCTTGAAGAAAGCCTGAACAGCGATATTGATGAAATTGCTCTCGGCAAAATACGGGAAAAACAGATAGATACCGACCCTTTGTATGCGTTATATACTTCAGGCTCAACAGGAGTGCCTAAGGGCGCTTTGCTCAACCACAGAAATGTACTTGCATACAGCAAATGGGCAGTTGATACTTTCGGTATAAACGAAAGCACTGTTTTCGGAAATCAAACTCCTTTTTATTTTTCAATGTCCGTTACTGATATATATTCAACAATCAGAGCAGGAGCAACGCTTGTAATAATACCTAAGCTGTTCTTTTCTTTTCCGATTAAACTCATTGAGTTTATGAACGAAAACCAAATCAACACAATTTATTGGGTTCCGAGTGCAATAGGAATTGTTTCAAATTACAAGCTTTTTGACATTGAAAAGCCTAAATATCTGAAAACAGTATTGTTCGCAGGAGAGGTTATGCCGACCAAACAATTAAACTATTGGATTGACAGCTTGGACGGTGATATTCTGTATGCCAATCTTTACGGACCGAC
>CAMFTS010000064.1 GCA_945988915.1 uncultured Clostridia bacterium | reverse complement strand
CGAAGACTGTCTTCATCCTTTTTGTATTCCTCAACTTTATTTGCAAGTAAGCTGAGTTTTTTAATCAATGAACCGTTTTCTCTGAAGAGCTGTTCATAAGAAACAGAAATCTCTTCAAAGAAATTATCAACATCTTCAGATCTGTATGAACCTATTGCAGTAGTCTGAAAAGATTTAGACTTAATTATGTCCGGAGTAAGCATTATATTATTCCCCTATCGTACAAATAATTATTTATCAAAAACAAGACCGTTGTTGCCGAGCTCACTTAACAAATCGCCGTTAACATCAACATTATAAGGCGTAATTATAAAGGTATCGCTTGCAACCTGACGCATTGTTGCTCTGTTAGCATAGGTAACACCGCTTAAGAAGTCTAAAACTCTTCTTGCTGTTTCACCGTTAACAGCTTCAAGATTTAAAACAACTGTTTTCTTCTGATTAAGGCTGTCTGCTACGCCTCGAGCCTCTTCCATTGACTTCGGTTTTGTGAGTACAACCTGAAGTTTTGCACTTGTATTTATACTGACTACTTTATTCTGTTCAGCCTTTGGTTCACGGAATGATTTTGCAGAAAAACGAGGAGCAGGCTGTTCAATAAAATCGTCATCATCTTCGTCTTCAAATTCTTCAAATTCATCATTTTCCGGCATATCGTAATATTCATCTTCCGAAACTTTAAGAATGTTACTTAATTTGTCTTTTAAACTCATAATAAATTCCTCCTGATTAATATATTCTGGGCCCAAATATTTTTGAACCGATTCTTACATGATTTGAACCGCAGAGTATTGCCGGAACATAATCTCCGGACATACCCATCGACAAAATATTCATATATACATTATCTATTTTTTTTGACTCAATGTCAACATACATATTGTACATTTTTTCAAAAAATTCACAAAGTTTTGTGTTTTCGTTGCAAATAGGAGGAATTGCCATTAATCCGCAAACACGAATTCCGGGAATTTCGGCAATTTCACAAAGGTTTTCTTCAACAAGTTCCGGCATAAAGCCTGTCTTTGATTCCTCTCTGCCGATATTCACCTCGAGCAAAATATCGGTAATTAAATCTTTTTTAACAGATTGTTTGCCGATTTCTTTTGCAACTTTTAAGGAGTCAACAGATTCAATCATATCAACTTCTCCAACAATTTGAGAAGCTTTATTTGTCTGCAAGTGACCTATTAAGTTTTTCTTTTTGCCGTCAAGGTTTAAATTAGGCTTTTTCCTCAGCATTTCCTGAACTTTATTTTCACCGATAAGATTTATACCGCAGTCAAGAGCATGGTTAATAAACATTTCATCAACAGTCTTTGTTACTGCCATAAAATCGATATCTTCCGGTTTTCTGCCGCTTTTGATTGCAGCTTCGGCAATTTCTTCGTTAATGGTTTTTAAATTGTACTCAATATCAGAAAACTTTTCGTCAATCCATGATTTTTCCGTCATATAAATCATTACCCTCCACTATAACTTCGTCGTAAAGCTCTATAAAACCTGACTCATTGTCGGGATTATTGCAAATTGAAATTTCAGAATCGGAATAAATTATGTTGATTTTTTTAAACTCGACAATACTACCGCTGAGAACAAACACACCTTTTTGACCGTCTTGTTCACGAATGGCTTTATTGTCAATTTGCAGTCCTTCGTAGTCGGCAAAAGTAATTTTTATCTGTTCCTTACGCAAAGCCGAATACTCAGTATTCATAAGATTGGATTTAAAAACAACAGCGGTTTTTCCGTCAACATTATCGCCTATCAAAGCAACCTTAGCTTTTAAAGGCTCAGCCGTAGTCATTGTAAATTCAATTTTTGCACTGTTTCCTATTTTAAGCTTGACAGCGTCTTCATAGTCAATAACACAAAGAATATACCAATTAAATCCGTCAAACAGCTTGCCCATATAAGAATCGATATTAGTCTTATCAGGCTCACTGTTTAACAACTCACCTATTTGAGCTGTGCTTAAGGTTAAGACATCATTATAGTTGACAGTATCTTCATAACCGTCTGCAAGACTGATATAATAGCCCGGATGCGGAGCAGTTATAGTCTTATAGCCGACTTTTTGATTTTCAAGCAGAACAAGCTTAGCTTTAAGCGCGTCAAGCTTTTCACTCGGATCAATCAATGTACCTGTTGAAAGCTGTCGTGATGTAATAGCATTTCTGATTTTTTCCTCATATTTTCCGTAGCTGCTGACATCACCTTTGTTAATTGCAACAACATAATCCTCACACGCGGAATATATTCTTTCGTCAAGAGGTGTGATATCTGAAGTTTGAATACCGACCTTATTCTGTAAAGAAGAGTAGTAATCGATTTCTTTTTTTATACTTTGAATTTCATTATATACTTTTGCTGATTCATCATTCGTGAAAACAACTGCTACATTGTCCCCTGACGCAACTCTTTTTCCGTCCTCAACCAGAGGTACCAATGTACCTGAAACAGAAGCTTCAATAGGATACTCATCACGAACAATAAAAGCGTTAGTTAATGCAGTTGCAGAAACATTCTTCTTCAATGCGATTTGCGTTTTTACAGGTTCATAGTTTATTTTAAAAACCAAAAACAAAAAGTACACACATATAAATATCGCTATTACAATATAAAGAAGGTTTAAATACTTTTTATTGTCTTTGAATTTAATGATATTGTCTTTTTTCTTAGTATCTGCCATTATAACACCTTCTTCACATAATCTTTCACAGCCTGACAGAATTCTTCTGCAGACGAATACTCATCAAAATAGAACCATTCTATCCTTCTGTTTTTATTAAACCATGTAAGCTGCCGTTTTGCATAATGTCTTGTGCTTAATTTAAGATTTTCAACAGCAGTTTCAAGACTGATTTCTCCGTCAAAATACGGCTTTAATTCTTTATATCCTATTGCCTGAGAAGAAGTGACATCTTTTGAAAGATTATAGTATTCCTTTGCTTCTTCAAGCAAACCGTTTTCAAGCATAACATCTACACGCTTATTGATTCTTTCATATAGCTTCTCTCTGTTCCTGAAAGAAATACCGATAAATATCGGATTATAATGTGACGGAACGGATTTTGATTCAGCCTCAAGTTCAGACATAGTCTTTCCGGTAAGCTTATACACCTCAAAAGCTCGTATTATTCTTTTTTTATTGTTCGGGTGAAGCTTTTCAGCAGTTGCAGAATCAAATTCAGTTAATTCTTCAAGCATCTTTTCAGCACCGATTTTCTCAAGTTTCTCGGTTAATTCTTCTCGCAGGGAATAATCGGTTTCAACCTCAATAAACTTAATGTTATTTACAAGGCTGTCAACATAAAGCCCTGTTCCGCCGACAAGAACAGGCAGTTTGCCGTTGCTGTAAATGCTTTCAATCGCTTTTGAAGCATCTTCAACATAATTAGCAACACTGTATTTTTCGTTAAAATCAAGGAAATCAATTAAATGATGTTTGATTCCTTTCATTTCTTCGATTGTCGGTTTAGCCGTCGCAACAGACATTCCTTTATAAATCTGCATAGAATCGGCAGAAACTATTTCGCCGTCAAACTCAACGGCACATTCAACCGAAAGTGCTGTTTTACCCGAAGCGGTAGGTCCTACAATAACCAAAAGCGGGATTTTTTCCATAACTATACTCTCCCGAATTGCTTGTCAATTTCATACTTTGTAAGTTCAACAAGAACAGGTCTGCCGTGAGGACAATATCTAATGCTGTCATCGGCCAAAAGCTGTTTTGTAAACTGAATAAGCTCGTAATCCGTTGACTTATTGCCGGCCTTTATTGCTGCGCGGCAAGCCATTGAATGATAAAGCCAATCAAGCTTCTCAGGCAAAATATCTTTTTTATTATTTACAAGATGAGAAGCAACTTCAGTAACCAGGGCTGATAAATCTTCTTTTTCGAGATTAAGCGGACATGCTCTTACCAAAACAGCACCATCGCCGAAATCTTCGATTTCAAAGCCTGCTTGACTAAGCACATTAAGATTATCGGTAACAGCAACATACTCTTCTCTTGAAAGCACAACGCTTACGGGCTTTAAAAGTATTTGCGAACCGTTTTCGCCGTTGTTTTTCTTGAGCTTGTTATAAATCATTCGTTCGTGCGCGGCGTGCTTGTCTATTATAACCAGCTTGCCGTTATATTCTGCAAAAATATAAGTTTTAAAAGCTTCGCCAAGATATTTGAAGCTGATTTCTTCTGCTTTAGGAATTGATAATTCGTTTGATTTTTCAGCTTTATTATCCGTATGCTCTTCTGTTACAACAGGCTCTTTCGGAGCGGAAACTGTTTTAACGGATAAATCAATTTCATCGTCATATAATGAATAATTCGTATCAGCCGTTGATTCAACTTTATAAATAACATGCTTATTTTCTGTTATTTCTTTAATCCGTGGCTCAATGTCATTTTTCTCTTCTTCAGGCAGAACAGCGTCAATAATTTCATCAATCTTTGTTTGCTTAACTTCGGGAGTTGAATGAGCAAGCAACTCAATTTCCTTCTTTGGCTTAAAGCTTGCCTGTTTACGAGTATCATCAGCGGTTATTGCGCTTTTTGCAGAGTAATATACCGCATCAAAAATTGCTTTCTCATTTGAAAAACGCACTTCCGTTTTTGCAGGATGCACATTTACATCAACGAGCTCCGGAATGACCTCCAGAAATAAGACGCATGCAGGATATTTGCCTACCATTATGGAGTTTTTATATGCTTCATTTAAAGCGGCAGAAGCTGTTTTGCTCTTAATGAATCTATTATTCACAAAGAACAACTGCATTGAACTTGAGCCTCTTGAATAGAAAGGTTTAGTTACAAAGCCGGTTACAAAAATTCCGTTCAGTTCATATTCAACGGGAATTAAAGCATCTGAAAATTCTTTTCCGTAAACAGCATAAACCGTATCCTTAAGGTCACCGTTTCCGTTAGTGCATATAACCTGTTTACCGTCTTTAATAAAACGGATACTTATTTCAGGGTGTGACAAAGCTATTTTATCAACTATTCCTGCAACCGCCATACCTTCGGATTTGTCAGATTTTAAGAATTTCATTCTTGCCGGCGTATTATAGAAAAGCTCTCTGATAATAATTGTCGTGCCGTCAGGACAACCCGCGTCATCAAGGGAGATTTGCTCTCCCCCGAAGATTTCCATTCTTGTACCGACAGTTTCTTCTCTTGTCTTTGTTATTATTTCGGTTTTTGAAACAGCCGCAACGCTTGAAAGAGCCTCACCTCTGAAGCCGAGAGTATTTATAGCGTCAAGGTCATCGGCTTTTGAAATTTTACTTGTTGCGTGACTGACAAACGCAAGCGGAACATCCTCACGGGCAATACCGCAGCCGTTATCTGTAATTCTGATATATCGGATACCGCCCGACATAATCTCAACCGTGATTGAGGTAGAACCGGCATCTATGGAATTTTCAAGTAATTCCTTAACAACGGAAGCAGGTCTTTCTACAACCTCACCGGCAGCTATAAGCTCCCAAATGTTCTTAGGCAATTTATTAATTTTTCCCATAGCTGCTCACCTCCGTTTAAAAAATTTTAACCCTGTTTTGCTTTTGCTGAAAGCTCGTACAGCTTTGACATAGCCTCAATAGGTGTCAAAGTGTTCACATCAAGAGTCTTTAATTCGTTTGCAATTTCATCGTTTATTGAAGAGCCAAAGCTTACCTGCATATCGTTTTCATATGTATCTGTTTTTGCTTTATATACAGAAGGCTTTGAGTCATTATCCTCAAGAGATTTCAGAATTACCTTTGCTCTATTGACAACAGCATCAGGTACGCCTGCAAGACGGGCAACATCAATGCCGTAGCTTCCGTCTGCACCGCCGCGTACAAT
>CAMFTS010000063.1 GCA_945988915.1 uncultured Clostridia bacterium | reverse complement strand
CATAACTGTGTCCGTTAACCGTTACTATTCCGTTTGTATTCTCATTAACAACCGCACCCTTTGGATTCATACAGAATGTTCTTACCAAATCCTCATACTTTTCAGTACGGTAAACAATTTTGCTCTCATATAGCTCGTCCGTAAGATGAGAGAAAATTTCGTAAGGCAATTCAACGCGAACACCGATATCAACACGGTTACTTTTTGTCGGTATTTCAAGTTCTTCGCAAACAGTTTCCATCCATTTACTGCCGCTTCTTCCGACAGAAATGATACAGTATTTTGCCTCAAAGCTTTCGCCCTTGTCGGTTTCAACACAATAACCGCTGTCAAGCTTTTTTACGCTCTTCGCTACGGTTAAGAATTTAAAATCAACCTTGTCCTTAAGGTCATTATACATATTATCAAGAACAACATAATTGATGTCTGTGCCGAGATGACGAACAGAAGCATCAAGCAACATAAGTCCGTGCTGCAAGCATTGCTTTTTAATATCGGAATTTGCTGTCGAATACAGCTTCGTTCCCTCTCCGCCGTATTTGAGATTTATGTCATCAACATATCTCATAAGCTCGAGAGCCTCTTCTTTACCTATATATTCATAAAGAGTGCCGCCGAACTGATTTGTGATATTATACTTTCCGTCAGAGAATGCACCTGCACCGCCGAAGCCGTTCATAATTGAGCAAGGCTTACAACCGATACAGCTTTTAATTTTCTTGCCGTCAATGGGGCATTTGCGTTTATCAAGCGGATTACCTGCCTCGATAACAACAATTTTCAAATCAGGATTTGAATTTATAAGCTCGTATGCCGAGAAAATACCGCCGGGCCCCGCACCGACAATTGCAACATCATAGTTCATTGATATCATCCTTTTTAAAATAAATAACCGCAGGTGCATTTCACCCACGGCAACTAAAATCACATTAAAATCTTAATTGCATATTATTATAGCACGATAAATACCGTTTTGTCAATTTTCATAATATAAAGCGAAAAAATAAAACCTCCTATGGCAGTTAACTCCGCCATAAGAGGTCATTTTTAATTATTTGCTTTTACAATTTGCAAAGAGGTGCGTTTCGTCACTGCTTGTACGAAACAAAAATTTGAAATTCAAAAGAATTACGCTTTCATAGCCTCTTCAACTGCAACAGCAACTGCAACGGTAGCGCCAACCATCGGGTTGTTACCCATACCGATAAGTCCCATCATTTCAACATGAGCCGGAACTGATGATGAACCTGCAAACTGTGCGTCTGAATGCATTCTGCCCATAGTATCTGTCATACCGTAGCTGCTCGGACCTGCGCCCATATTATCAGGATGAAGTGTACGACCTGTACCGCCGCCTGATGCAACTGAGAAATAGTTAACACCGTTTTCAACACACCATTTTTTATATGTGCCTGCAACAGGATGCTGGAATCTTGTCGGGTTAGTTGAGTTACCTGTAATAGAAACGCCGACATTTTCAAGCTTCATTATAGCAACGCCTTCCGGAACATTGTCAGCGCCGTAGCACTTAACATCAGCTCTCGGACCGTTTGAAAATGCCTTCTGTTCAGTAACTGTAACTGTTTCTGTATAAGGATCAAATTCTGTTTCGCAATATGTGAAACCGTTGATTCTTGAAATGATATAAGCTGCGTCTTTGCCGAGACCGTTAAGAATAACTCTGAGGTTATTTTTACGGACCTTGTTAGCATTAAGAGCAATTTTGATAGCGCCTTCAGCAGCTGCGAAGCTTTCGTGACCTGCAAGGAAGCAGAAGCACTCTGTTTCTTCTGAAAGAAGCATCTTACCGAGATTGCCGTGGCCGAGACCAACCTTACGGTTTTCAGCAACTGAACCGGGGATGCAGAAGCTCTGGAGACCGATACCGATTGCAGCAGCAGCGTCAGCAGCCTTTGTGCAGCCTGACTTAATTGCAATAGCAGCGCCTACTGTGTAAGCCCACTTTGCATTTTCAAAGCAGATAGGCTGTGTTTCCTGTACTATTGTATAAGGGTCAATACCTTTTTCTGCGCAAATTTCTTTACATTCATCGATTGATGAAATGCCGTATTCTTTAAGAGTTGCGAGGATTTTAGCCTCACGTCTTTCGTAACCTTCAAACTGTGCCATTGTGA
Source organism: uncultured Clostridia bacterium (assembly GCA_945988915.1). Classification (GTDB taxonomy): domain Bacteria; phylum Bacillota; class Clostridia; order Oscillospirales; family Acutalibacteraceae; genus Fimenecus. Next base: position 3,859 of record CAMFTS010000063.1, on the reverse strand, counting down.
AATCCTCCCTTTCTTATTCTTTTCTCGGATCTATATACTTTGCAGCTTCAGTGAATCTGCCGTATGTGCCGATTGATTTCTCGTATGCTTCGTTAGGTTCCATACCCTTCTTGATGAAGTCTGTCATCTTACCGAGTGAAACGAACTCATAGCCGATTACTTCATCGTTTTCGTCAAGAGCCATTCTTGTGCAATAGCCTTCAGTCATTTCAAGATAACGGACACCCTTTGCCTTTGTACCGTACATAGTACCAACCATTGAACGGTAACCTTTACCGAGGTCTTCCATACCTGCACCGATAACAAGACCGTCATCTGAAAATGCAGACTGTGTACGACCGTAAACAATCTGTAAGAATAATTCTCTCATAGCAGTATTGATAGCGTCACAAACAAGGTCTGTGTTGAGTGCCTCAAGAATTGTCTTACCCGGAAGAATTTCTGCTGCCATAGCTGCTGAATGTGTCATACCTGAGCAACCGATTGTTTCAACGAGAGCTTCCTCAATAACACCGTTTTTAACATTAAGAGAGAGCTTACAAGCGCCCTGCTGAGGTGCGCACCAACCCACGCCGTGTGTATATCCTGAAATGTCAGAAATCTGCTTGGAAGCAACCCACTTGCCCTCTTCGGGAATGGGAGCCGGGTCGTGATGAGGACCCTTTTTAACACAGCACATAGTGTCAACTTCATGTGAATAGTTAATCATAAATGATAACTCCTTTCTTTTTGATAAAAATTTACCGTTAATTATTATACAAGTTCGTCAATGATTTATCAATAGGCAATATACAATTAAATCAAAAAATTTGCTGAGTTTTTTTGTGATAAATGCGATTTTCCGACTTGTCTGTATAGTAATTCTCAAGAGTTTCCGCAATATTCCTCACATCGCGTCTCATTTCGTAAAGACAGCAAAGATTTCTGTTTGCGGTATGCTTCTTTGCCCCGCAAAGATTTTTTGAACTTTCACGAAGCCTTTCTATTTGTCTTGTGAGTCTTGCCTCATCTTCTCTGTATGTTTTTGCCATTTCTTGTAATGTCATAGTGTTTTGTGTCCTTTCGTAACATTTTGTTGCCGGCTTCGACATTATATTTGTTTTTTGTTACGAAATCAAGCAAAACTGTTACGAAAAGTACCGTTAATTGTACTGTGTGTTGTTTCGTAACATTTTTAGCGAAATTTATACTGTTCTGTATTTTCACAGAGTTACTGCTAAACTATTGCGGATACAAAAAAGGAAAAAAACAAGAGCGGGCAATACCCGCTCTCTCAAGTTATATTCAATTAAGTATTTTATACCGCAAGCAACGGCAGAATGTAGCTGTATATTGTCGGTACGGCAAATGAAACTGCAACCGATGTTACGAATGTTATGCAATAGCGTTCAAGATATGCACCGCAGAAAAGAATTGCAAAAACAGGTGCTGCAATAATCTTAACAAAAAGCTTGGTATCCTTACCGTAAATAAGTTCCTTGAGTGTTAAAGCATCTTCAACCGACGGGAAAAGATTTGACAGGAATGAAACGCCGAGCCACAAAAAGAGGAAATTTGCTAAATTCACAAAGCCTGATTTTGTGAAAAATTCGCCTACATAATAAACATTCATAGCCCCTACGCTTATGAAAATAATTCCGAATAAAAGGTTGAAAAGAAACGGGAAAAAGCATACCCCGAAGCTGACGCTTCTTCTCTTGATAATCTCGTGCTCAATGTGCCCGCACATTTCATTTGCGGGAAGATATCTTCCGTCTTCGATAAGCACCTCGTAAACTCTGCAACAAACATGTTCAAGGAAAGCTTTAACATAGGAGCCGACTACTGTAAAATACTTAACAATTACATATAATGCTGTCATGCTACATCAAAGTCTCCCTTCGTAAAAATCTGTTCAAGAGTCATGGTGCCGTCCTTGTATGCGAGTACTTCTTCGCTTAAATCTATTTCGCTTTCGGCATAGAGCTCCGCAATTTCATCATAGACATCCGTGTTGTCCGTAGCAATGCTGCAAATCATTAACAGGTTTGCAGTAAGCGGTATGGTACTCTGTGAATATGCTTCATAAGCCGCTTTATAAGCCGTGCTGTAATCGCCCTTTAAGAGATAGCAGATTGCTTTCTGACGGCAGAACTCATACATATAGATATCTTCACGGTCAATGAATTTGTTGCAGATTTCTATTGACTCATCGTACTTGCCTTTAATTCTCAAAGCAGTTGCTTCAATAACATCGGCACTTGTATCCTCTGAATTTATGCTTCTCATATATTTGCAAAGCTCAGTTGTATCCTTGCCTGATTTATTGTAAAGGTCACCGAGCATAGCGGCATAAATCCAGGTTTTTTCGGGACTTTCCTCTTTAATTTTTTCAAGAATGGAAATCTGCGTTTCAATATCCTTTTCGCAAACTACGGAAATGTAGAATTGATAGTACAGAATCATCGGTCTGTTGTAGCGCTTGACTTTAATGTTGTAAGCGGTCGTAGTTGAGATTTCCTCTTCGGTTTCTCCGTCTATCAACGGAGCCGTCTTTGCAGGCTCATCGGTAAGCGCATCAATTTCTTTGATTATTTTGTCATAGGGAAGATCCTCAATGTTTTCAACATCGTACTGATAAATAATTCCCTCAATCGCTGACCTTGTCGCATCCATTTCAAGCGATTCAAGCTGTATGTCATAAACCGATTTCAAGTGCGGTAGTTTCAACTCCCACTCCTTAAATACTGCAGTGTCAACAGAGCTGTTTAAAAATTCGCCTGATTTATATGCGCAATCCAACGAACGCTTGTAAATCATTTCCCCGTTAACATTTTTGGCTTTCATCTTATTTACAGCTGTATCATATGCGGAATACGCACTGTAAAGCTTATTCTGCTGAACATATTTTTCCGCCTGCTGAGCTGAAGTGTAAATGCTCATATAGTTTGAGAAAATGTAACATCCGTAAAGGCAGAAAGCAACTGCCAGAGCCGGAATTATAACATTGAGCAACTCAAACGGATAATGTCTTAAAGCCTTTTCACATTCATAGCAATATTCGGAATCCGGGTTTTTCTTTGTTCCTCTGCGCTTTTCTCCGCAGCATACGCAAAGCTCCTCTTCGGGAATTTCGTCTTCCTCTTCTTCAATATGTTCAAGGTCTTCAAGCTCCTGAATAAGCTCGCCTTCATTTTCAGCATCCTCTTGAGCATCGGTTTCTGATTTCAGAGCTTCCTCCGCCTTAGCTTTGTCAAGCTCCTCCTGGAATGTTCTTGCAAGCTCTTCAAGCTCTTGCTTTAAACGCTCGTCTTCTGCCGTGTTTAACTCTTTTTCTTTATTTTCATCCAAGGGTAATACCTCCCTTTAACAGAATATCAATAATATAATACCACCTATTGAACACAAATTCAAACGGTATTCGGTTTAGTTACAATTTTTTTACATTTAGAGCTGTTTATTATTCTTTTACCTCTTTTAAAAATTCTTCTATATATGCATGCATAAATCGGTCGCGCTCTTCTGCGATTTCCCTTGCCGACTGAGTATTCATCATATTCTTTAACAAAAAAAGCTTTTCAAAGAAATGATTTATTGTGGTCGAGTCCTCATTTTCAAAATATTCCCGCTCATTCATTCCGATTTTCGGCGTAATATCAGGGTCATACATTTTTCTGTTTTTATTGCCGCCGTATGCAAATGCTCTTGCTATTCCGACAGCACCTATGGCATCAAGCCTGTCTGCGTCCTGAACGCACTTGCCCTCAAGTGATTTCGGCACCTCTGACTGTGTTCCTTTGAACGAAACGCTTCCGATTATTTCTATTATGTGCTCAATTTCCTCTTTGTCTGCATTTTGTGAGATTAAAAATTCCCTTGC
>CAMFTS010000062.1 GCA_945988915.1 uncultured Clostridia bacterium | reverse complement strand
TTGTTATTATACATTTTAAAAAGATTGAGTCTTAATGCATTGCTGACTACACAGAAGCTTGAAAGACTCATTGCCGCTGCTGCGAACATCGGGCTCAAGGTCCAACCGAAAATCGGTATCAAAAGGCCTGCTGCAAGAGGAATACCTATACAGTTGTAGAAAAATGCCCAAAACAGATTTTCCCGAATATTTCTAAGCGTTGCACGGCTGATTCGGATTGCCGCAGCAACATCTGAAAGCGAGTTTTTCATAAGGACAATATCTGCGGCGTCAATGGCAATATCTGTTCCGGCACCTATGGCAATACCGATATCCGCTCTTGTGAGGGCCGGGGCATCGTTGATTCCGTCGCCTACCATTGTCACCTTGCCGTATTCCTGAAGCGTTTTAATAACCTCTTCCTTTCCGCTTGGAAGCACCCCTGCAATTACTTCATCAACCCCTGCTTCTTTTCCGACAGCTTTTGCTGTTTTTTCATTGTCACCTGTCAGCATACAAATATGAATACCCATTTTTTTGAGCTCTTTAACCGCTTTTGCCGAGTCTTCTTTAATAATGTCCGCAACGGCAATAATTCCTAAGAATTTGTCACCCTTTGAAAAGAAAAGGGGCGTCATTCCTGTTTCGGATAAATCATTTGCTTTAGTTAATAAATCCTTTGAAACCGAAACATACTTTTTTACAAAACTCAGATTGCCCGCAACACAGTTTTCACCGTTAACGGTTGCTGATATTCCGTTGCCTGCTTTTGTTTCAAAGTCACTTGTTTCTTGTTTTTTTACTTTGTTTTTCTCAGCTGTATTTACAACTGCTTTTGCAAGCGGATGCTCGGATTTTATTTCAAGAGCATAGGCTGTTTCCAACAGTTCTTTTTCCGATACATTTTCGGCGGGAATAATTTCTCGGACAGTCGGCTCTCCTTTCGTTATAGTACCCGTTTTGTCAAGCGCAACAATTTGTGTCTTGCCTGCTTCTTCCAATGAAGCGGCAGTTTTGAACATAATTCCGTTTTTAGCGCTTATTCCGTTACCGACCATGATGGCAACGGGCGTTGCAAGACCGAGGGCACAGGGACAACTGATTACAAGTACGGAAATTGCTCTTGAAAGTGAAAAACCGAAGGGATTTCCGGAAAGCATCCACACTATAAAAGTTATGGCGGCAATGCCCATAACTATCGGGACAAAAACACCTGAAACCCTGTCAGCAATTTTTGCAATAGGAGCTTTTGTTGCAGATGCGTCACTAACCATTTGAATAATCTGTGAAAGAGTGGTATCTTCGCCGACTCTTGTTGCTTTGCAAACCAGATATCCCGATTTATTTATAGTAGCAGCGGAAACACTGTCACCGACTTCTTTGTCAATCGGAATACTTTCACCTGTCAATGCAGACTCATCAATCGCCCCTTTTCCCTCAATGACAATTCCGTCAACAGGCACGCTTTCACCTGATTTAACTATGAATTCGTCACCGATCTTAACGGCTTCAATAGGTACTTCAGTAGGAGAGCCGTTTTTAATAACGACGGCCTTTTTAGGCGCAAGATTCATAAGTCCTTTGAGTGCGTTTGTTGTTTTACCTTTTGAATGAGCCTCAAGCATTTTGCCGACAGTAATGAGTGTTAAAATCATAGCGGCAGATTCAAAATAGAATTCGTCCATATAACTCATGGCAGCATTATGATTACCGTTTAAAACGGCTTCACTCATTGAAAACAATGCGTAAACACTGTAAATGAATGATGATGAAGCGCCGAGTGCAACAAGGGTGTCCATATTCGGCGCACCGTGAATCAGACCTTTATATCCACTGACAAAGAAATTTTGATTGATTACCATAATTAATGCTGTTAACAGTAATTCAAAAATGCCGATGGCTATATGATTTTCTGCAAACGACGGGGGAAGCGGCCAATTCCACATCATATGACCCATTGAAACATACATAAGCGGAATTAAAAAAGTTAAAGAAGCAATTAAACGCTTCTTGATTTTCGGTGTTTCGGTATCCTTTAACGCATCGTCATAATTTGCAGAAGCTTTACTGCCTTTTTCTATCTTTAACGATGCACCGTATCCTGCGTCAACAACAGCCTTTATTATTTCTGAAGAACTTGCCGTACCCTCTACGCTCATTGAATTTGTCAAAAGACTGACAGAGCAAGAGCTTACGCCGTTAACTTTTGATACGGCTTTTTCTATGCGCGCTTGGCAAGCGGCACAGCTCATACCGGTTATTTTGTACTGTTCCATATTTTCTCCTTATTTCATAAGCTTTTGAAGTGTACCGACAAGCTCTGAAATTACTTCATCATTACCGTTGCGAATGTTGTCCGCAACACAGGTTTTAATATGATTTTCGAGTAAAACCTTATTGAAGCTATTAAGAGCAGAGGTTGCCGCAGATACCTGCGTTAAAATATCCGTGCAGTACGCACCCGATAAAAGCATACCCTCGATTCCGCGGATTTGGCCTTCAATTCTTTTCAGTCTGTTGATTAAATCTTTGATTTCAGTTTCGTTTCTGTCCTTGTGCTTGCCTGAACAGCAAACACATTCTTCATTTAATATATTATCCATAACTATATCCTTTTATAAGTATTAAACATACTCCCGGGGGGTATGTTCTAAAATAAAATATATACCCCATATGGGTATATGTCAACAGTAAAAAAATAAAGAGCTCGAAATTCGGCTCTTTATTTTTATAACTTCAGTTTATGAAGTTAATTAAAATGTTTTTTTCTAATGTCCTGAATATCCTTATTAGAACCCAAAACAATAAGCACATCTTCATCTTCAAAGGTCGTTTCGGGAGATGGATTGATTATAATATCCTCCTGCCGACGAATTCCGATGACATTCAGACCGTATGATTTTCGCAGATTCAACTGAATGATTGATTTTCCGTTCCATACTTGAGGAAGAGCTAAATCTGTAATGCTGTATTTGTCCGAAAGGTCTAATGCGTCATAATAATTGCCCATTGCAATTTCTTTGCCGAGTCTGATGCCTACCTCTCTGTCGGGGAAGATTACTTTATCGGCACCGATTTTAGTGAATATTCTGCCTTCAAATTCATTTGTCGCCTTTGCCATAATAAAGGGCATACCCATTTCGTTAAGGTGCATTATTGTCTTTACGGAGAATTCCAGATTATGACTGCTCGTAATGATTGCACCGTCAAATGCTTTTAAATCAAACTGTGCTAAAACCTCCTGCTTTGAAGCATCTGCACAAACAGCCTGAGTAGCCATTGACTCAACCTCTTCCAAGCTGTTGATATCTTTATCAATTACAAGAAGATCAACATCTGAATTATATAATGTTGAAACCAGGTTTTTGCCAAACTGACCTAAACCGATAATCATAAATACTTTTTTTCCCATAATAATACTCCTTTTATCCTACGGGTATATTTTCTTCCGGATACTGTATCAAATTAACATGCTTTTTGGTATTGAAGAACAATGAAAGTGAAATAGGGCCGATACGGCCGAGATACATTGTAACAACTATAATAATTTTTCCGCTCAATGTCAACTCGGAGGTTAAATCTCGGCTTAATCCAACCGTACCGATTGCTGATATTACCTCGTAAAGACAGTCTTCAAAGGCACCCGGCTGAACAGCACAGAATGCCAAGAGAGAAGCAAGCATTACTGCAAAGTTCAAAGTGAATATTGCTGTTGCTTTTCTGACGGTTTCAGCATTTATTTTTCTGTTGAAAAATTCAGTGTTGCTGCGTTCGGAAACGGCAGAAATCATAGATGCCATAAGAATCATAAATGTTGTAGTTTTGATGCCGCCTGCCGTACCTGACGGCGAACCGCCTATGAACATAAGAATACAGCAAACAATAATTGTGCAGCGACGCAAACCGCTTTGCGGTATAGAGCAAAAGCCCGCAGTCCTCGTGGTAACGGACTGGAATAATGCGGCAAGAATCTTTTTACCCAACGGAAGATTGCCTATTGTTCTCTCGTTGCTGAATTCTAAAATGAAAATAATTAAAGCGCCTGCAAATATCAAAACTGCGGTCATAAACAATACAGCTTTCGCGTAAAGGGGAAGACTCTTTATTGTTCTGCGAATACTTATTCCGCTTTTTTTGTGCGTTTTGATTTTTTCAACGGTCAGAAACCATATCGGGAAACCTATACCGCCGAGAATAATCAAGGCCATAGTTACTAAATTTACCGCAACATTTCCCTGATACGGTATTAAGCTTGAAGGCCCTAAAATATCTATACCGGCATTACAAAAGGCAGAAACAGAGTTGAAAATACTTTTCCAAATTCCTGCTACACCGTATTCGGGGACAAAAACAAAGCAATAAAGCAAAGCTCCGATTCCTTCGATTATCCAAGTGCCGATAAAAATTTTACGAACAAGGTTGCCCATACCGTTAGTTGTATCAAGGTTATAAGCGTCTTTAATCAGCTGACTCTCTCTGAGACTTATTTTTTTGCCGATAATCTGAAAAAACAGTATTGTAAATGTAACTACGCCAAGACCGCCGAGCTGAATAAGAATCAGAATAATTACTTGTCCGAAGAATGACCATGTTGAAAATGTCGGTACGGTAACCAAGCCTGTAACGCAAACTGAAGTTGTTGCTGTAAATAAGGCGTCAGACCAAGGAACAGATATTCCCGTAGCAGATGCAAACGGAAGACGAAGGAGAAGCGTTCCTAAAATTATAAGCAATAAAAATCCGCCTGCAAGAATATATGTAGTTGTGAATCTGTTTTTCTTTTTTTGTCTTTTCAGTTTCATGATATATCTCCCGAAAACAATACGCAGTATTGCTTTTTGATATTGAACTATCATAAAAAACAGTATAGCATATTTTCTTGTTATAATCAATAAATAAAGCGACAGATTGTTCTAAATCCATTTTTATGTTTTGTTGTGCGAATGTAAACGGAAGTAATGAAATAGATGCCGCCGTAATGCAACAAGTATAAAAAGAGCTATCAGACTTTCAAAAAATCTGATAGCTCTTTACTTTTACAATAATTCAAATAATGTTGCCATTTTGTTGCCACAGAGGGCTTTCAAAAGGCGAAAAGCCTTTGTTTATGGGCTTTTTTAAGGGTGTGAAATTATTCCCACTCTATTGTTGCGATTGGTTTGGGGGAGATGTCGTAGAGAACGCGGTTTACGCCCGGAACTTCTGCAAGAATTCTGTCGCGAATTTTAAAAAGAATATCGTATGGAATTTCCTCTACTGTTGCGGACATGGCATCAACTGTATTTACTGCACGAAGAATTACCGGCCAGTCCCAAAGTCTCTTGCCATCCTTTACACCTGTTGACTTGAAGTCCGGAACAACTGTGAAATACTGCCATACTTTACCCTGGAAGCCTGCGTTTGCAAATTCTTCACGAAGAATAGCGTCTGATTCGCGAACAGCTTCAAGTCTGTCTCTTGTAATTGCGCCTACGCAGCGAACGCCAAGTCCCGGTCCCGGGAAAGGTTGACGCTCAACCATTGATTCGGGAAGACCGAGAGCCTTACCAACTACTCTTACCTCATCCTTAAAGAGAAGCTTTACGGGCTCAACAAGCTCAAAATTGAGATCTTCCGGAAGACCGCCTACATTATGATGAGCTTTAACTCCGTCACTTTCAAGAATATCGGGATAAATAGTACCCTGTGCCAAGAAATCAACGCCGTCAAGCTTTCTTGCTTCTTCAACAAATACATCAATGAATTCCTTGCCGATAATTTTTCTCTTTTCTTCAGGTTCATCAACACCTGCAAGCTTGTCAAGAAAACGGTCAATAGCATCAACATAAATGAGATTTGCATCCATTTCTTCTTTAAATACTTTAACAACCTGTTCCGGCTCACCTTTACGGAGAAGACCGTGGTTAACATGTACGCAAACAAGCTGTTTGCCGATTGCCTTGATGAGAAGTGCGGCAACTACCGATGAATCAACACCGCCTGAAAGTGCTAAGAGCACCTTTTTGTCGCCAACCTGTGCTCTTACAGCTTCAACCTGCTCAGCGATAAAAGCATCTGCCAATTCTTTTGTTGTGATTCGAGCCATAGACTCGGGTCTTA
>CAMFTS010000061.1 GCA_945988915.1 uncultured Clostridia bacterium | reverse complement strand
GGGGAAAGCCTTGCGGTGTTTTGCCTGAAGCCCTCGCTCTTTTCGATTTTCTTTTTGTTGCCCTCATAAATGCAGATATTATTTGTCAAATCATATTCCGCGGCATTGTACGGAGCAACGGCGTCAAGCTTCAGCTCATCTCTTAATCGACTTGCAAAGACTTCGCATACAGCGTCATCTCCGTGATTTACAAACACCTTTTTAGGCTTCGTTTCAAAGGTTGAAATCCACTTGATAAGACCATTGTCGTCAGCGTGTCCGCTTATACCTGCAATTACGCAGATTTCAGCCGCAACTTTAATTCTTTCACCGAAGAGCTTAACCTCATCGGCACCTTCGACAAGCGCTCTTCCGAGCGTGCCCACCGATTGATAGCCGACAAATACTATTGTACTTTCAGGGCGCCAGAGATTATGCTTTAAATGATGCCTGATTCTGCCGGCTTCGCACATTCCGCTTGCAGAAATAATAATTTTCGGCTCTTTGTCGGCATTTATCAGCTTTGATTCCTCAGATGAAACAGCGATTTTCAATCCGTCAAAGGTAATGGGATTGATACCTGCTTCAATGAGCGCGGCGGCTTCTTCGTCAAAATCATCTGTACTTATGTTAAAAATATTTGTAGCTTCAACGGCAAGAGGACTGTCGATATACACAGGAAAATTATTGTGATTTTTAATAAGTCCCGATTCTTTGATTTGTCTGATGAAATACAACAGCTCCTGTGTTCTGCCGACAGCGAATGACGGGATTACAACATTGCCTCCCCGGTCAAAAGTACGCTGAATAATCGGCACTAACTGCGAAACGGAATCGAGCCTTTTCTCGTGGCTTCTGTCGCCGTAGGTGCTTTCCATTACGACAAAATCGGCATTCTTCAGATATGTCGGGTCTTTAATGATAGGCTGATCTGTATTTCCGATATCACCCGAGAATACAATTATTTTTTCCTCTGAGTTTTCGCGTATTGATATTTCAATGCTCGCAGAACCGAGAAGATGACCTGCGTCAATAAATCTGATTGACATATCGTCATAAACTTCAATTTTTTCTTCATAGTTACAGCCGACAAAGTGCGTAATCGATTTTAAAGCATCGTCAACCGTATAGAGAGGCGTATAAGCTTCTTTGCCTGAACGCTTATTCTTTCTGTTTCGCCATTCAGCTTCAAATTCCTGTATGTGAGCGGAATCCTGAAGCATAACCTTGCAAAGACGGGTTGTAGCGTCGGTTGCATAGATTTTTCCCGAAAATCCGTTGGAAGTGAGTACGGGAATCTTTCCCGAATGGTCTATATGCGCGTGAGTTAACAACACACAGTCTATTTGCGACGGAGAAACAGGAAGCTCGCAGTTTTCGTAGATATCAGTTCCCTGTTCCATACCGCAGTCAATGATTACTTTTTTATCGTTGAATTCAAGCAGTGTGCAGCTGCCTGTAACTTCATGTGCCGCACCTAAAAATGACAGCTTCATAATATCGCCTCCTAACTATATTATAATTCGCAGAGAATATTTTTCAATACATATTTTGTTAATAAAAACAGAATTTCATAACAACCGGATTTGTCCGTCGGAAAATTGTTCCCGACATATTGAATAAAAAAAGGGCGGAAAAGCTCCGCCCGTTATTCTATAAAATATTTTTATCCTTAAAAACCTCAAGGCTTCTGTCAAGTATTCCGTGCATTTGTGCTATTGCAACGCCGTAATTGACTATAGGAACGGAATTGTCCTTTGCGACTTCCATTCTTCTGTGCATTTCACGGGGAGTAAGCATACAGCCGCCGCAATGCACTATAAGTGAATATTCACCGAGATTTTCGGGAAATTCTCCGCCTGAGGTGAATGAATATTCAAGCTTTGCTCCTGTGTATTCTTCAATCCACCTCGGGATTTTAACTGTTCCTATATCGTTGCACTGCCTGTGATGAGTACAGCCCTCGGAAATAAGCACCTTATCGCCGTCTTTAAGCTTCTTAAGCGCATTGGCGCCTTTGACAAGCTCTTTCAATTCACCCTTGTAGCGAGCGAAAAGAATGGAAAACGAGGTCAGCAGTACATCTTTCGGTACTGTTTCGGATACCCTGCCGAATGCCTGTGAATCCGTGATTACAAGACTTGGCTTTTTTGAAAGAGACTCAAGCGTTGCTTTAAGCTCCGTATCTCTGCAAACAACCGCAGCGGCACCCGTTTCAAGTATATCGCGGATTGTTTGCTGTTGGGGTAAAATAAGTCTGCCTTTCGGAGCGGATTCATCAATCGGCACAACAAGTACAACCGTATCGTTTTCATTTATCAAATCGGATACAAGTTTTTTGCTGTTCTGCGTATTCTTAACGCAATGAGCAATCAGTTCTTTTATTTCGTAAATGTTCGTCTTTTGCACCGCGCTTACGAATATTTCATTTTCTTTTGCTTCGGGAGTATTCTCTGTGAGCAAATCAGCCTTGTTGTATGCCACGATATACGGCATATTCTTTTGCTTAAACACATTCAAAAGTTCCGTGTCGCTCTCGTTAAGTCCTTTTTCGGCATCGACTACAAGCACGGCAATATCGGCTGAATTTAATATCAGCTTCGTCTTTTTTATTCTCAGTTCACCGAGCTCGCCCTCGTCGTCAATACCCGGAGTATCAATAATCACAACCGGTCCGAGCGGTAAAAGCTCCATCGCCTTTTTGACGGGGTCGGTAGTAGTGCCCGCAACATTTGAAACTACGGCAAGCTCCTGACCTGTTATTGCATTGACAAGGCTCGATTTTCCGGCATTTCGTCTGCCGAAAAATGCTATGTGCAAACGCTCTGCACTTGCGGTATCGTTAAGTCCCATATGCTTTCCTCTCTTTTATCAGAATCGAAAATCACGCCTGTTTGAATTCTTTATATCTTCAATATTCTGCTTGGCAATAGCCTTGACTTTTTCATTCGGAATCTTTTCAAGCTCTTGTTCAATAAGCTTATATCCCTTAGCTTTTGTATCTTCGCTTGCATAGTCAACAAGAAATTCTGTCAATGTCATCAAAGCGTTCGGATGGCAGCAGTTAAGAATCTGACCGTTCTTGCACAGGCTCATAAATCTGTCACCCGTTCTGCCCTCACGGTAACACGCTGTGCAGAATGACGGAATGTGACCGTTGTCCATAAGCCAGCTTACAACCTCATCAAGAGTTCTTTGGTCCGAAACATCAAACTGCTCTGTATCGTGCGGACGCTCCTCCTCGGTATATCCGCCGACAGAAGTTCTTGATGCACCGCTTACCTGAGAAACACCGAGTCTTAAAAGCTTTCCGCGGACTTCTTCGGATTCTCTTGTTGAGATAATCATACCGGTATAAGGTACGGCAAGACGGATACAAGCGGTAATTTTTGCGAATATTTCATCTGAAATTGAATTGTCAAATGCGCTCGGGTCGATATCGTCTGCATGCTTGACACGGGGAACGCTTATTGTGTGAGGACCAACGCCGTGAACTGCCTCTAAATGTTCCGCGTGCATAATAAGGCCTGCAAATTCATATCTATACATTTCAAGTCCGAAAAGGACACCGAGTCCGACATCGTCGATACCGCCGTCCATTGCCCTGTCCATAGCTTCTGTATGATAATCGTAGTCATGCTTCGGACCTGTCGGATGAAGCTCAAGATAGCTCTTCTTATGATATGTTTCTTGGAAAAGAATGTAGGTACCGATACCCGCCTCTTTGAGCTTACGGTAATTCTCAACGGTAGTTGCCGCAATGTTGACATTTACGCGGCGAATATCTCCGTTCTTGTGATGAACGGAATAGATTGTTTTAATGCAATCCAGAATATATTCAATGGGATTATTGACCGGGTCTTCGCCTGCCTCGATAGCAAGTCTTTTGTGTCCCATATCCTGAAGAGCAATAACCTCTGCCCTGACCTCTTCCTGAGTCAGCTTTTTACGCGGGATATGCTTGTTTTTCAAATGATACGGACAATAAAGACATCCGTTAACGCAGTAATTTGAAAGATAAAGCGGTGCGAACATAACAATTCTGTTTCCGTAAAAAGCAAGCTTGATTTCCTCGGCTATTTTGTAAATCTCTTCGATTTTTTCGGGAATTTCGCAGGCAAGAAGAACCGATGCTTCTCTGTGCGTCAAGCCGTTGCATTTTGTACCGTTTTCGGTTTTGTAAGGACGCGCCTTTTCAAGAATACGGTCAATCAATTCAACATTGTTTTTGTTTTCCTCTGCGTATCTGAGGGTTTCAAGAATTTCCTCATCGTTGATAAATTCTTCTGCTTTGAGTGATTTTGGATTGTAAACTGCCATTTTATTTTGTCCTTTCCGGAAATTATTTACTATTTTATATCGCCTCTGTCGGTCACTATCTCGAAACCGACAGATTTCATTCTGTTCGCAAGACGCGCTCTGCACTGTGCAGATTCTTCGCCCGTACAGATTTTGTTGTCATACAGCTCGTATTTTTTTCTCACCGAAACAGGCGAAAGATTAGGCATAACAACATTTGCTCCTGCAAGAATACCTTTTTCTCTGCCGTCGGAAGATAGTGTACCGAGTGCGGTTGTTGCCGGCAAAAGAATTGTCGGCTTAATCAGTCTGATTATTGAAAGCAGGAAAAGAGTCAGCTCTACGCTTCCTGCTTTTTCATTTTTAAAAGGTGTTGCGTTATGCGGAATAAACGGTCCTATTCCGCACATTTCGGGTGAAAATTCTTCAACGAATTTCAAATCCTTTGCAAGAGTTTCACTCGTTTGATACGGTGAACCGACCATAAATCCACAGCCCGTCTGATAGCCTGTTTCCTTCAAATCCTTTAAGGCTTTCATTCTGTTTTCAAGCGTTAAATTTTCAGGGTGCAATTTTCGGTAATGCTCTTCGTCCGCGGTTTCGTGACGGAGAAGATATCTGTCTGCACCTGCTCGGAATAATTTTTTAAAGCTTTCGCTTCCCCGTTCGCCTAAAGAAAGAGTCACGGCACAGTCGGGATACTTCGACTTGATACTCTTAATGATATCAACCAGAATTTCATCGGTAAAATACGAATCTTCTCCGCCCTGCAAGACAAAAGTGCGGAAGCCGAGCTCATAGCCCTCATCACAGCAACCGAGTATTTCCTCGCGAGTAAGTCTGTACCGTTCGCAGTTTTTATTACTGCGCCTTATTCCGCAATAAAGACAATCGTTTTTACAAATATTGCTTATCTCAATCAAGCCTCTGATATAAACGGAATTTGAATAATGAGTCTTTCGGGCTTTTAAAGCCTTTTCGGCTGCATAAGCAGCAAGTTCGTCTGTTCTGTTGTCGATTAAATACCGATATTCCTCAAGCGTCAGAGAATGTTCTTTTTCAAGCTTGTCAATCAATAAAAATGCTTTTTCCATAGTCTTACTCTTTTGAAATATTTGAATAAGCAGTCTTAACGGTTACACCGTCAAGCTTGCCGATTTTTCCTGATACGGCAGAGATAATTTCCTGCGGTGCATCAATAGCTACGCTGATAATGCTGACATTTCTTTCTCTGTAAGGAATCCCCATTCTTCCCACGATATACTCACCGCAGCCGTGTAAAATTGCATTCAGCTTTTCAACGGAATCAGTATTTTCAACAATTATTCCGATAACTGCTATACGGTAATTTGCTTTGCTGTCGCTCATATAATTCCTCCGTAAAATAAAAAGACTGTACTAAAAAAGCACAGTCCGAGAAATACTGAATTATAAAACAAATTCAATATGATTAAAGTTATGAACGCGTGCCTTTCTCGTCGGAAACTTCCTTGTAGTCAGGAACAAATATAATTATACACTGTTTATTACAATAAATCAATTACAAGTTTTGCGAATTTTACATTTTATTATTTATGATATCAGTCTTGCGTCATAATTTTTACATAATGCTTAAAGAATTTTACAGCTCCCTCTGCGGAAGAAATAGGAAGTCTTTCATTTGTACCGTGCGTACAAAGCAAAAGATTTGTATTTACAACAAAGGGTGAAAAACGGTAAATATTTTCGCAAACGGGCTCATAATTATAAGCGTCCGTACCGCCCATTACAAGAAACGGTGCAACGAGATTTTTCTCGTCATA
>CAMFTS010000060.1 GCA_945988915.1 uncultured Clostridia bacterium | reverse complement strand
GGTTTCAAAGGATAATAAGGTTTATTATCTGAATTCACAGGACAATTCCGTTGCCTTTGACTCCGCAACATTCAGACCTGTAAGCGACGGTATTCAAATCACTTACAATATGGCTTTGGACAAGGAAACCGCACAGGCGGGATTTGTTTCAAATGAGGGTGAGCTTTATATTTCGGTTACCGTAATGTATTCTCTTTCTGACGGCACGCTTGACGCAAAGATAAATTGCGGAGACATTATTTTAAGTGACGGATATGTTCTTGAAAAAATAGATTTACTTAACTATTTCGGCTCGACTGCTTCTGCTGAAAAGAATGATTTTATCTTTGTCCCTGACCAAAGCGGAGCAATTATTAAAATCGGCACATCAGATGAAGACGAATATGAAACAAGAAATTACAGAGTTTACGGCAAAGATATTTCAATGGGCTCGTTAAACAATGTTGACAGCGACGGCTCGGTTGAATTTGCTTCTGCGCTTGTTCCTGCTTTCGGAATGAAATCGGGGGACAATGCTTTTGTCGGTCTTATTATCAACGGTGATACGGTTTCAACCGTCAGTTCACACAGATATACGGGTGCAGGCACATATAACAGAGTGGGTTCAAGCTTCAGAATTACCGATGTTACTTACAGCGGCAGTAATGACAGCAAAACAAAATACATCGGTGAAACATATACCGGTGAAATATATATAACTTACAGATTTATGACAGGAAAGAGTGCAAGCTATGTCGGCTTTGCGTCGGCTTGCCGTGAAATTCTTACAAGAGAGGGTGTTCTGTCAGGCACTCAGGCTGATGCAGAAGAACACATTCCTCTTGCAGTATCAATTCAGGGAGCGGCTGTAAAAGGCGGAGCACATTCTTATAAAATACTTTCAACTTATGAACAGGCTCTCGATATGCTTGTAGTAATGAAAGCCAAAAGTATTAACAATATCTCACTGAGATATTGCGGCGTACTTGACGGAGCCAACAATCAGGACCTCATTTCAAATGCAAAACCGATTAAAGCTCTCGGAAATAAAAATGATTTTGCAGAGCTTAAGCAGTATGTAACTACTCAAAAATTTGATATGTATCTCGATATGAGTATGCTGTCATTCAATGCAAAGTCTTCGGTGACAAAGAATTCTGCAAAAAATATGGCGGGTGAGGCAATAAATTACGGAAAGGTAAACAATTTCTCTGTAATTGCAGGAAAAGATATGCTTACCTCCTACGCCGTTTCAATTTCGGATATAGAGGGAAATCTCATCAAGTATCTGAACAATTCAAAGAATTTCCAATTCGACGGTTTCTGCATAAATGATGCCGGAAATGTGCTTTATTCCGACTATTCCGATGAAGCGCACAACAGAAGCAATGCGGTTAATGTTCTTTCGCCGCAGGCTTTAATCCTTTCAAACAATCATAAATTGATGGTTGAAGGCGGATATTTCTACATTCTCAAAAATGCAGATTATATAACCGATATTGCGGAAAAAACAGATTATCCGGAAACATCGTCTTATGTTCAGGTTCCGTTTGTAGAGATAATACTTCACGGTATCGCTGATTATTCTCTTGAGCCTGTAAATCTCTCGGGCGATCCTGCCACGGCGTTTATGAAAGCTGTCGAATACGGTGCAATTCCTTCGTATAAGTGGTATTGCGATAAGACGGACAACGATGTTGCCGACGGAGTTTTCTATTATGAAAATCAGCTTGATGACGCAGCCGCAAAATATCTGCTTGCGGACGAGGCACTCGGAAATCTGAGAAACAGCAAGATTACGGGACACAAAGAACTTCAGAAGGGTGTTTACAGTACGGAATACAACAACAGTACGGTGATTTATTTCAATTACAACGATGCTCCCGTTACCGTGAATTCAGTTAAGGTTGAGGCAAACAGCTTCTTAAGGGTAAACTGATAATAATTCTCTGATGTCAGTCCGTTTTTTATTTTTCTTACTTTACTATTCTGAATTTTTATGATATCCTTAAAATGCAATACGGCACAGCCGTAAAAAGTGGAGGAGAAAATAATGAAAGAGTATTTCAACAGACTGATTACCACCCCGAAAAAACATACGCTCGTTATCTGGTGGGTTTTCAGAGCATTACTGATTTTTGCTTTTGTTTATGGCTTAATCGGTTTTATTAAGGGTACTGTAAGCCCGTTTTCAGGAAAACCGTTCGATATTACCGATCCTCTTCAGGTCGGTGCAAATCTGCTTTGCACATTCGTTTGGGAAATATTTATGATGTTCCCGGAAAAGAATTCTCTGAGATATATTGACCCGAGAGTACAGACAGCCCTTATTGTAGGCATTTTCTTAGGCTCATTTTGCGGTAAATTCCTTAATCTTTACTATTTCTCAAATGTTCTTGATGTATCAATGCATTTTGTCGGCGGCGGTGCTTGCGTATTCTTCGGATATGAAATCGTTACCGCTATGCAGAGAAAAGATAAGCAAAAGGTTCCGCTTTCAATAGTATTACTTTGCTCAATGGGATTTTCATTCCTTGCAGGTGTGGGCTGGGAGCTTTTTGAGTTCACCTTTGACCAGATTTCCTGCGTCAGCGCGCATGCGGCAGGCTTACCGGTTGTTGAAGCAACGGGCGACGCTCAGCATTGGAACTATGCGCTTTCCATCATCGGTGACGCTGTGAAACAGCCGTTAATTCCGCCGATTTATCAGGAGCGCTGGCCTCTTATGGATACAATGTCAGACACCGTTCTCAACACTCTGGGCGCACTTATTGCTATTGTATTTTTAAAAATTTATCCTTATCATCACAAGGGTAAGAATAATATCGAAGCCCTGTTTGATGTTAAAGCAGAAGAGAAAGAAACCGTTAAATCTATATGAAAACTAATTATCAACTGATAATGGAAGAAGAGCTTAAAAACATAGAAAGCACAGGCGAAAAACCTGTGCTTTTACTGCAATGCTGTTGTGCTCCGTGTTCAAGCGCAGTCCTTGAACGGTTAAAAGAGCATTTTGATTTAAAGCTTTATTTCTACAATCCGAATATTTATCCCGAAGAAGAATATTACAAACGCCTTGCGCAGTTTGAAAAACTGCTTGAAAAGACTGAATACCCGAACGGGATAGAAACTGTCCGAGCTCGGTATAATCAGGAGGAATTTTTTGACGCCGTCAAGGGATTTGAAAACGAAAAAGAGGGCGGAAAAAGATGTACGCAATGCTTTATTTTACGGCTTGAAAAAACTGCCGAAAAGGCAAAAGAAATCGGTGCGGACTATTTCTGCACCACATTGACGGTCAGTCCTCATAAAAATGCTGAGCTGTTAAATCAGATAGGCATTAAAACAGGAGAAAAATACGGCGTGAAGTTTTTACAGTCAGACTTTAAAAAGAAAGAGGGCTATAAGCGTTCAACCGAGCTCTCAAAGGAATATGATTTGTACCGTCAGAACTATTGCGGATGTAAATTCTCCATTTGGTTTGACGAAGAAAACGAATAATAACTTGTATGGCGGCGGCTTTATGCCGCCGTGTTTTTTTGTAAAAAATCTCCGTTCGTTTTATTTGAGAAAAATTTTAATAATATGTAAAAATATGTAATAAAACTCTATTGACAATATCATACTATTGTTGTATGATATATGCGAATTCCCACAAGAAAAGTATGAATTGTATTTATATAGAAAAGAGTTGTTTTTATGAAGGTTTACGCAGATAATGCGGCAACAACAAAACTGTCAAAAACCGCACTTGATGCTATGATGCCGTATCTTACGGATACTTTCGGCAATGCTTCAAGTCTTTACAATATCGGTCAGCAGGCTCATCAGGGCGTTAAGGCTGCCCGTCAGACCGTTGCAGAGGTAATCAATGCAGACACCAATGAAATCTATTTTACTTCGGGCGGCAGTGAAGCCGACAACTGGGCTATCAAAGGCGTTGCCGAGATAATGGCAAAGAAAGGCAAAAAACATATTATCACAACTGCTTTTGAGCATCACGCAGTTCTTCACACGGTTAAAAGGCTTGAGGAATTATTCGGCTGTGAAATAACTTATCTTCCCGTTTACGAAAACGGCATCGTTAAGGTCGAAGATGTTAAAAATGCCATAAGAGAAGATACTGCGCTCGTTACGATTATGTATGCAAATAACGAAATCGGTACTGTTCAGCCTATTGCCGAAATAGGTGCTGTTTGTCACGAAAAAGGAGTAATTTTTCATACCGACGCCGTTCAGGCAGTAGGTCATCTTCCGATTGATGTTAAGGCACAGAATATTGATATGCTCTCAATGTCAGGTCACAAATTTCACGGACCTAAGGGCATAGGCGCGCTTTATATAAGAAAAGGTATAAGAATACCCAATCTTATTGAGGGCGGAGCACAGGAAAGAGGAAAAAGGGCGGGCACAGAGGCGGTTTATGCAATGGCGGGTATGGCCGCTGCGCTCAAAGAGGCAAATGACGGACTATCAGAGAGTATGAAAAAAATGACAGCTCTTCGTGACAGATTGATTGACGGGTTGCTTAAAATCGAATCAAGCAGATTGAACGGCGACAGAGAACAGAGATTGCCGGGAAATGTTAATATCAGCTTTGAAGGCGTAGAGGGCGAATCACTTCTCCTTTATCTCGATATGAAAGGCATTTCGGCATCATCGGGTTCTGCCTGCACCTCGGGTTCGCTTGACCCGAGCCATGTTTTGCTGTCAATAGGACTGCCGCACGAGGTTGCACACGGCTCGTTAAGACTTTCACTTTGCGAATCAAATACCGAAGAAGAGATTGATTATATTATTGAATGTGTACCTGAAATCATTGAAAGACTTCGTGCAATGTCACCGCTATGGGAAAGAATTCAGAAAGAAAGAGGTAATATATAATGGAATATTCAGAGAAAGTAATGGAGCATTTCGCTACCCCTCATAATGTCGGAAAAATCGAAGATGCTGACGGAGTCGGCGAGGTCGGCAATGCAAAATGCGGCGATATAATGAAAATGTATATAAAGGTTGAAAACGATATTATTACAGATGTCAAATTCAATACTTACGGATGCGCTTCGGCTATCGCAACATCTTCAATGGCAACCGATATGATTAAGGGCAAACCGATTTCGGAGGCTCTTAAGCTTACAAATAAAGCAGTTGTTGAAGCCCTTGACGGACTTCCGGCAGTTAAAATTCACTGTTCTGTTCTTGCAGAAGAGGCTATTAAGGCTGCAATCAAGGATTACTATGATAAGAACGGTATAGAATATGACAAGGAGCTTTTTGTTGAAGACTGCTGTCATTACGACCATCATCACGAGTAATTTCAAACGAATAATCAGCTTTGGCGGGGAGCAAGTTCCCCGCTGTTTTTTTTGTCGGTTTTTTTACGGTGTGTTTTTATTTAACAAGCCGGCAGAGCGACACCTCATAGCACTGTAAGAAATTACAGGCAAAACAAAAAGCGTTACATTCACCGATGCAACGCTTTTATAATATCAATATATCTTTCTGAGCTTTACCTTGTCACCGTCATTTTCGGTTTCATAAAGTCCGATTTTATGCTCATTTCTCATAACAGCCTGTAAAATTTCCGTTGTATTCTTTGCCCGGAACTCCAATTCAAGAACGGCAAGGCGGGGTAAATCGCCTCTGTGATTGTCACCGCCGCAGAATTTGATAAGACCGTAGTTGTCGGCATATTGGTCAGCCATTTTGTTTTCAAAATCCGTTCTGCAAGCATTTATCGTTTCAACAGCGTCAACATGACGGGGCAGAAGACGGATGAACTCAATATAATCAGCCTCGCGGAAAGGATGAGCCTGAACAATAAAACCTCCTGATTTGCGGACAGTTTCACAGTATTTGCTCATTTTCATTTTGTCACAGTCCTTATGAGCCAAAAGCCATTTTTCGTCAAGACCGTAGGTCAGGAAATCCGTGCCCTCAAGAGAAACCTCCCAACCCCAAAATACATCAATGCCTATTTCGTCACCGCGCTTTTTAGCCGCCCTGTAACCGCGTTGAAAAAGCTCAACCTTTTGCTTCCACGGGAGAATTCTCGGAACGGTTGTGTTTCCGTTAAAGAAATGGTCGGTAATTACTACGCCGTCAAAGCCTGC
>CAMFTS010000059.1 GCA_945988915.1 uncultured Clostridia bacterium | reverse complement strand
AATTTAATAAGACTTGTTGCAGTTGACGGCTTCAGACTTGCAATAAGAAATGAAGTTATTGATTATCAAGGAGAAGAACAGATTTTTGTTGTTCCTAAAAAAGCACTTAATGAAATTATTAAGCTCATCATAAATGATGATATTTCTGTCACTTTAAATATAGGAAAAAGACATATTGTTTTTGAAATCGGAAATTACATATTGGTTTCAAGACTTCTTGACGGCGAATTTTTAAATTATAAATCGGCTATAGCAATAAATGAAACTTCAGTTGTTGAAGTAAATACAAGAATGCTTATCAACAGTATTGAAAGAACTTCGCTTATTATTACAGACCGAGCAAAGAGTCCTATAAGATGTGTATTTGATGAAGATATGATAAAAATTTCTTCAATTACATCATTAGGTGCGGCAAATGACAGACTTCCTGCAAAAATCCAAGGAAATAAAATCGAAATCGGATTTAATAACAGATTTTTGCTTGACGCTCTTAAAGTTTGTGATACAGATGAAGTAATAATTAAATTAGGCAGTCCCGTTCTTCCTATTATTATTGTTCCGAAGCAAGGCGATAATTTCTTATTCCTTGTACTTCCGGTAAAACTTAAATAATGAAAAAAGTCAGAATATCGGCGCATATTGCCGAAAAAAAGAAAAAACAGCTGAAAATCGAAACTGATTTTATAAGACTTGATTCTGCATTAAAGTATGCGGATATTGCAGTAACGGGCGGACATGCAAAAATAATAATCGGTGACGGTGAAATAAAAATAGACGGTGAGCCTTGTACGATGCGCGGAAAAAAATTAAGAAAAGGCGACAGCTTTGAGTATGACGGTTTCATTTACGAAATAGTTTAATTGAGGAAAAAAATGATTATTAACAGATTATCGGTTTCAGATTACAGAAATATAGATTATATTCAGATAGTACCGTCTGAAAATGTTAATGTCATTTTCGGAGAAAATGCTCAGGGAAAAACTAATTTGCTTGAAAGTATCTGGCTTTTTACAGGCTGTAAAAGCTTCCGTTCAAAAAAAGACAGCGAATTGCTCGGTTTTAAAAAAGAATATTCAAAAAATGAAATTGAATATTTTGCATTCGGCAGAGAACAAAGCGCTGAATTAATAATAGATAAAAAAAGACATGCAAAAAAGAACGGCATTGAATTAAAAAGTCCTGCAGATTTAATAGGTGAGTTTTATGCGGTTATTTTTTCCCCGTCACATTTATCTTTAATACAGGAAGGCCCTGTAAACAGAAGAAAATTTCTTGATACGGCTCTTTGTCAGCTAAAGCCTTTTTATGCAAAAGGTCTTGCAAAATATACGCACACGCTTGAACAGAGAAATGCTTTACTTAAAGATATTCAGTTTCATTCCGAGCTTTATGATACGCTTGATATCTGGGACGATAAGCTTTCTTCATACGGTGCTGCGGTTGTAAGTGAAAGAATTAAATATTCAAATTTTTTATCTGATAACGCAAAAGAAATATATTCAGGGCTTTCATCGGGTAAAGAAGAATTAACTATTGAATATGTAAATAATACGGGACTTTATTCCGAAGACCCTTATGAAATAAAAGAATTTCTTTTACAAAGACTCAGAGAAACCCGCCGTGATGACATTTTTAATAAAATTACGGGAGTAGGACCGCAGAGAGATGATTTGAATATAAAGATTAACGGTCTTTCCGCAAGAAATTTCGGTTCACAAGGTCAGCAAAGATCTTGTGCTCTGGCTTTGAAATTGAGCGAAGCAAACATTATTAAAGAAATAACCGGAGAAGAACCGATTATTTTACTTGATGATGTTATGAGTGAGCTTGATATCAGCCGCCAGGATTATATTTTAAATCATCTTGAAAACAGACAGGTTTTTATTACTTGCTGTGATCCTGCAACAGTCTTAAGAATGTGTGAAGGCAAAACATTTCATATAGAAAAAGGATGTCTTATCTGATGTACCTGCAAATAGGCACTGAAAATTTTATAAAAAGCGAAGAAATTCTCGGCATTTTTGATCTTGATAATACAACTGTTTCAAAAGCAACAAGAGAATATCTTAATAAAGCGGAAAAAGACGGAGAAACAAAAACGGTTTCTTTTGATTTGCCGAAATCCTTTATTGTTACCGTTGAAAATACGGAAAAAAAAGTATATATTTCACCGTATTCAACAAATACGATTTTTAAAAGAATAGACAGTAAAAGCATTTAGTTAATATACAATTTGCATTTATTAAAACGGAGGAAAAAATGAGCGAAGAAATAAAAAATGTCATGGAAGACGAAGAAATGAATACTCTCGTTACCGAAGAATACGGTGCAGATGCTATTCAAGTCTTAAAAGGTCTTGAGGCAGTAAGAAAGCGTCCCGGTATGTATATCGGTTCAACCGGACCTAAAGGTTTGCATCATCTTGTTTATGAAATCGTTGATAACTCGATTGATGAAGCTTTGGCAGGTTATTGCTCGCATATTGAAGTTGAAATTCTACCCGGAGATATTATTACTGTTCGTGATAACGGACGAGGAATACCGGTAGGTATAAACGAAGAAGAGGGACTTCCGGCTGTAACGGTTGTTTTGACGGTACTTCATGCCGGCGGTAAATTCGGCGGAAGCGGTTATAAGGTATCAGGCGGTCTTCACGGCGTAGGTTCTTCGGTTGTTAATGCTCTTTCGGAATGGTTTGAAGTTGAAGTCAGCCAGAACGGTCATATTTATAAGCAAAGATTTGAACGCGGAAATATTGTTTCAGATCTTGAGATTATAGGTGATACAGACGAAACGGGTACATTTATCCGCTTCAAAGCAGATCCTGAAATATTTACGGAAACAACGGTCTATGAATTTGAAATATTACAGAGAAGACTGCGTGAGCAGGCATTTCTTAATGCAGGTCTCAGAATTTCACTTACAGACAGAAGAGATGAAGAAAATATTATTGAAGAAGTTTACTGCTATGAGGGCGGTATCCGTTCTTTCGTAGATTTTATCAATACTTCCCGCGGTCTTTCTCCTATTCACGATGAAATTCTTCATTTTTCTACTGTTCAGGGTGACAGAAGTGCAGAAGTTGCTGTTTCTTATAATGACGGATATAACGAAATAATCCTTTCATTTGCAAATAATGTCCGAACTATTGACGGCGGTACTCATGAGGACGGTTTTAAAACCGCTCTTACAAAAGTATTCAATGATTACGGCAGAAAATTCAAGCTTCTTAAAGACGGTGATAAAAATCTTTCAGGTGATGATGTTCGTGAAGGCTTAACCGTTGTTATCAGTGTTAAGCTGACCGAAGCTGAATTTGAAGGACAGACAAAGGGTAAGCTCGGAAATACGGAAATGAAATCTCTCGTAAATAAAATGCTTTATGAGAAGATGATGACTTATTTTGAAGAAAATCCGACAGTTGCAAAAACAATTTTTTCAAAAGCTCTTGATGCTTCCCGTGCAAGAGAAGCTGCAAGAAAAGCAAGAGATACAGCAAGAAGAAAATCAGCATTTGACGGCGGCAGACTTCCCGGTAAGCTTGCGGATTGTATTGATAAAGAACCTGTAAACACAGAATTGTTTATCGTCGAGGGTGACTCTGCGGGCGGTTCCGCTAAAGAGGGCAGAGATAACAGAATTCAGGCAATTCTTCCTCTTTGGGGTAAAATGCTCAATGTTGAAAAAGCAAGAATAGACAAAGTTATAGGTAATGATAAGCTTACGCCTGTTGTATTGGCACTCGGTACCGGAATAGGCGAAGAATTTGACATTAGCAAAATCAGATACCATAAAATTGTTATTATGGCCGATGCCGATGTTGACGGTCAGCATATCAGAACACTTCTTTTAACATTCTTCTTCAGATATATGCGTCCACTTATTGACGAGGGTTACATTTATATAGCACAACCGCCGCTTTTCAAGCTTTCAAAGGGTAAGCGTCACGAATATGCCTATTCTGACGAACAGCGCGATCAGCTTATTGAAGAAATGGGCGGAAACTGTGATGTTCAGCGCTACAAAGGTCTTGGTGAAATGGATCCGGAACAGCTTTGGGAAACAACAATGGACCCTGCAACAAGAGTTATGCTTCGTGTTACTCTTGAAGATGCAATGGAGGCAGATGAAACTTTTTCAATTCTTATGGGTGATAAAGTAGAGCCCAGACGCGAATTCATTGAGAAAAATGCAAAATATGTTCAGAATCTTGACATATAAGATAAAGAGGTAACAAAATGGCAACTAAGAAAATTACAAATCATAATCTGGGCGATTATGTTCCGCTTGAAGCACAGAATATCATAAATGTCGAGATAAATAAGGAAATGAAAAACTCTTTCCTTGACTATTCAATGTCTGTTATTACAGCTCGTGCTTTACCTGATGTTCGTGACGGCTTAAAGCCTGTTCACAGAAGAATTCTTTATACGATGTATGAAAAATCATTGTATCCCGATAAGCCATACCGTAAGTGCGCAGACACAGTCGGTGCCGTTCTCGGTAGTTACCATCCGCACGGTGACGCATCTGTTTATGATGCTATGGTTCGTTTAGCACAGGATTTTTCAATGAGATATGTTCTTGTTGACGGTCACGGTAACTTCGGTTCTATTGACGGAGATCCGCCTGCTGCATACCGTTATACAGAGTCAAGAATGAGTAAGATTTCTATGGAAATGCTTACAAACATTGATAAAGATACAGTTGACTTTATGACAAACTATGATGACCGTCTTAAAGAACCCACTGTTCTTCCGTCAAGATATCCAAACTTACTTGTAAACGGTTCAACAGGTATTGCCGTCGGTATGGCAACAAATATTCCGCCACATAATTTAGGCGAGGTTATTGACGGTATCTGCTGTGTAATTGACAATCCCGATGCTTCTCTTGAAGATATTATGGAGCATATCAAAGGACCTGATTTCCCGACACAAGGTATTATTATGGGCAAAGCGGGAATTCGTGCTGCTTATGCAACAGGCAGAGGTAAAATCACTCTTCGCGGCAGAGCTGAAATTGTCGAAAATGAGAAAAACGGAAGATTCCAGATTGTTATTACAGAGCTTCCGTATCAGGTAAATAAAGCAAGACTTATTGAATCTATCGCCGAACTCCATAAGGATAAAAAGATTGAGGGTATGTCCGATATTAACGACTACTCATCAAAGCGTGACGGCGGTATTAAGATAGTCATTGACTTAAAGCATGACGCAAATCCGCAGGTTATTCTTAACCAGCTTTATCAAATGACTCAATTACAGATTTCTTACGGTATTATTCAGTTGGCTCTTGTAAACGGTGAGCCTAAAATTCTCACACTGAAAGAAATTATTGAGCAGTATATCAGTTTCCAATGCGAAGTTATCACAAGAAGAACTAAATTTGACCTTAATAAAGCACAGGCAAGAGAGCATATACTTGAAGGTCTTGCCCGCGCAATTGACATTGTCGATGAAATTATTGCAACAATCCGTGCCTGCAAGGGAGGTAAACCCGAAGCGAAGCAGGCAATTATGGATAAATTTGATTTTGACGATCCGCAGGCAACTGCCATTGTCAATTTCCAGTTAGGTCAGTTAGCAGGTCTTGAAATCAACAAGATAATTGCCGAGCGTGATGAATTAAGAGAAAAAATTAAAGAATATCTTGAAATTCTCGGTTCGGAAACAAAAATTAAGGAAATTGTTAAAACAGAGCTTTCCGCTATCGGTCAGAAATTCGGTGACGAAAGACGAACAGAAATTTCCAATGTTGCAGGAGAGGTTGATATTGAAGACCTTATTCCCGAAGAAGATTGCGTTTATACTCTTACAAAAATGGGTTACATTAAGCGTCAGTCGGCATCAACATATCAGAGCCAGCGCAGAGGCGGTAAGGGTATTAAGGGTATGTCGAGAAGAGAAGAGGACTATGCGGAAACAATGTTTACCTGCTCTTCACATGACTATATAATGTTCTTTACATCTCTCGGTAAGGTATACAGACTTAAGGGATATGAAATCCCTGAAGGAAGCCGATCAAGCAAAGGCATGAATGTTGTTAATATTCTTCCTATTGAATCTTCCGAAAAGATTACAGCAATGATTAGAGTTCCGGACTTCAATGAAGAAGAGAATTTCTATCTCTGTATGCTTACACATAACGGCGTTATCAAGAGAA
>CAMFTS010000058.1 GCA_945988915.1 uncultured Clostridia bacterium | reverse complement strand
TCGTATGCCCGTTTATTGACGCGGTATTAACTCCACCCTCTTGAATAATAATCAGTCTTGCATATGCAATTCCCACACATAAGCAAAAAAGAAAAAACAGTAAGATTACTCTTTTAAACATAAAAACACCTCTGCTCATATTATTGAACAAAGGTGTTGTTTTTATAATTTTTGTAATATTAAGCCTGTCTTCTTAACAAGGTGCCGGGTTTGAAAACCAAGTCCGATTTTATTCTTGCTTTCATAGTAGCGTGCGGTGCGCTCTCTACTGAATTCCCCTCTGCATCAAGGATTTCAGATACTGTAAAGGAAACAGGCTTTACACCAAATTCAAGTGCTTCAAGCTCTTCTCCGACTGAAAATTTATTGCGCTGTTCAACATAAATATAGCCGTTTTCACACTTTTCAACTACCGCCATAACATCCCATTCTCTGCGGTAGCCGCCTTCATAAGAAACATTGGCGTCAATTCTCGGTTCTTCGTAATAAAAGCCTGTGCAGTATTCACGGTAGCTTACTTTTCTGACCTCGTCAACAATCCACTGTTCCGGAACATAACTGTCTGTCGGATTTTTAAGATATCCGTCAATCGCCGCACGGTAAGCATTTGTAATTACTGCGGTATAATATGCGGATTTTGCTCTGCCCTCAATTTTAAAGCTGTCTATTCCCGCCTTGACAAGGTCAGGTATATGCTCAATCATACACATATCTTTTGAATTGAGTATATAAGTACCGTTGCCGTTATTGTCAACAGGAAAGAAATTGCCCTGCCTGTCCTTCTGCATAAGATAGTATTCCCATCTGCAAGGCTGGGCACACTCGCCTCGGTTAGCATCTCTGCCGACAAGATAATGAGAAAGCAGACACCTGCCCGAGAATGATACACACATAGCGCCGTGAACAAAACATTCTATTTCAAGGTCTTTCGGTGTGTTTTCCCGTATTTCTCTTATATCATCAAGCGAAAGCTCGCGTGCGGTTACAATTCTCTTCGCGCCTAAATTATAGAATTCATTTGCCGTAAGATAATTAACTATACCTGCCTGTGTTGAAATGTGAATATCAACCTGCGGAGCATATTTTTTGCAATAAGTCAACACGCCGATATCAGCAACAATGAATGCATCTACCCCTGCGCTTGCAGAATTTTCAATATATTCGCGAAGCATCGGAATTTCCGAGTTTTTGGGAAGCGTATTCATTGTTAAATAAATCTTTACGCCTTTATTATGCGCAAGCGTGCAGATTTCTTTTAATCCCTCAAAATCAAAGTTTTTAGGAGCAGAACGCATTGAAAACATTGTAGAGCCGACATAAATCGCGTCTGCGCCTGCCGCAAGTGCTGAATCAAAGCGTTCTCTGTCACCTGCCGGAGCTAATAATTCAGGTTTTTTCATAATTTCACCTCTGGGCTTTCAGTAAAACGGGGCTGTCAATTAACAGCCCCTGATAGTTTCGTCAATCCCTTAAGAGTTCTCACTGCTGTTTGCTCTTAAAGCCGCAATACCGTTTGCTCTGTGCTCTGCATCGGTTGAAGCAAGATATATTTTCTTATTATTATCGTGTAAGAAATAATAATAATTTGTATCTGCCGGGAAAAGTGCGGCGTTAATAGCGTCATCGCCCGGATTACAGATAGCACCTACGGGAAGGCCTTCGCATTTATAGGTGCTGTAATCTTTCATATATCTCGTGAGTGTTGAAGAGTCGGTTACGCTCTTTGAAATATATTCATTTACATAATCGCTCGTTGCGTTACTCTGAAGAGTCGGATATATACCCGGTTTATTCAATCTGTTATGGAAAACAGACGAAACAAGCGGCATCTGTTCCTTGCCGTATGCTTCCTTTTCAATAAGTGAAGCAAGTGTGATAACATCATCGATGCTCATATTTATTTTCTTCGCCTGCTTTTCATACTTATCGGTCCATTTTTCTTTAAAGTTATCAAGGAACTTACGAACAACACTTGAAGCGTTTTCACCGACATAGAATTCGTAAGTATCCGGATAAAGATATCCCTCAAGCAGTTGGAAGCGCTCAGATTTGCGGTCCTCTTGATTTACAAAGCTGTATTCTGAACTGAAATCAACATCTCTTATGGTTGCATAGAAAGCCTGTGCCGAGCAAACCTCATTTTTTTCAAGTTTTTCTGCAATTTGCATTACGGTATAGCCCTCAGGGAAAGTAAGAGTAACCGTTTCTCCCGAAATAGGCGTTTCTTTGAATGCAGAAAGCATATTTTCCAG
This sequence comes from uncultured Clostridia bacterium, assembly GCA_945988915.1. Classification (GTDB taxonomy): domain Bacteria; phylum Bacillota; class Clostridia; order Oscillospirales; family Acutalibacteraceae; genus Fimenecus. The sequence goes on along the minus strand of CAMFTS010000058.1, from coordinate 3,986 downwards.
TCCCATACTCGGAGTAAGATAATAAATACCCGTAAGATAGTTATCATCGCGGTATTCCACAATCTTTGCAAATATCATACAGAAATACTTATGCTTGATAAGTCCGTTGTCCTTGAGTATTTCAATCGCTTGCTTTGTATCAACAGCATTCGGAACATTTACCGTAACAATATTTTCGCTGTCTCTGTTGATAGCAAGTATATCATTCATACAACTGATTGCATAAGATGAAATTGCCACAGAAACGGCAATGCAAATCGCAAGAATAATAATAGCATTTTTGCTCTTTTTAAAGAAAGCTTTAAAGTCAAATTTCTTTTTAGGAGCTTTCTTTTTACCTTTAAGATTGTTACTCTTTGAAATATTTGCATTGTTTTGCCGGATAGGCGCATATGTGCCTGCAGGTGCTTTATTTGAACCCAAAGCGGATTTTTTAGTTTGCGTTTGCGCTGAACTTCTTGAAGCAGGATTAACCGATGCTGTATTATTTCTGCTTACAGGTCTTGGTTGAGCCCGTTTTTCGCCCGTAGGATTATTGCGGGATCTGTGTGCAGCTTCGCTGTTTTTATAAATCTTTGTTCTTGCCGCACTGCTTGTATTGAACTCCCGGTCAAGACCTTCTATATTAACTTTGAAGCCACCGGAACTCTTTTTTTCCGATGCAGAATCTGAATCCTTATCAATGGTATTTAACAAATCATCGTATGCGTTTTCATTTTTATTCATCGGGTTCTGCCTCCTTTCGGCTCGTTTGTAATAATTATTTTACTTTGCGTAACGAGTTTTTCAACACGCTTATCATATTTTCCATGCGGCAAATCATCTTTTAAACAGGCGTTATAGCACAAGCCTAATGTTTGTCCCGAAAACTTTGCTAAAAATCTGTCATAATAACCTTTTCCGAATCCGAGTCTGTACCCTGCCTTGTCGAACATCAAAGCGGGGACAACACACAGTCCGTTTGAAAAATCTTCAAGCTTTTCGCACTCTTCGGTTTTCGGTTCAAAAACTCCGAATGTACCGCTTTCAAGACGGGAAAAACCGTCAATAAAATAGAATTCCATATTCCTTGTACCGTCGATACATTTCGGTACTGCAACTTTTTTACCGTCATTTAAAGCTGTTTTTATGATATATGTTGTATCAACTTCAATATCTGTTGAAACATATATCAGAAGAGTATTTGCTTCACGGTATTGCCACATATTCAAGAATTTATTCTCAATCTTCCTGTCAAGTTTTTCTTTTTCGCTTTTTGAAAGAGCCGTTCTGTATTCCTTGGCAGCTTTGCGAAGCTTATTCTTAACAGGTCTGATATCATTAACTTTATTCATACTGACTGAATCTTTCTCTTAATAGATTCTGCTTTTTCTTTACCCAGGAATGAGGCAACGATTTCAAGTCCGAATTCTGTTGCAACACCCATTCCCTTTGCTGTAATAATCTTTCCGTCGCGAACTACGCTTTTATCTGAAATAATTGCGCCTTCAAGCTCTTCCTCATAACCGGGGAAGCAGGTTGCCTCTTTGCCGCTCAAATAACCCTTGTGTCCGAGTATGGACGGTGCCGCGCAGATAGCGCACAAGAACTCATGCTTTTCATAAGCATAATCAATAAATGCCTGAACAGTTCTGTTTTTTTCAAGATTAACCGTACCCGGCATACCTCCGGGAAGAATTACGCCGTCAAGGAATTCCGGTAACTCAAGGCCCGTAGTTGACAAGTCACATACAACCGTTACACCGTGAGAGCCTGTAATAAAGTTATCTCCTACGCCTACGGTTTTTACATCAATTCCCGCTCTGCGCAAAACATCAAGCGGAGCAAGTGCTTCAACTTCTTCAAAGCCCTGTGCTAAAAACATATAAAGCATATTAACACCTCATTCTAACGAAATTCCCAAATATATACATTCATCAAATTTTTTACCGCTTAACCGTCTTATCATACCTTGCGAACAAACACTTTCTGCCGGCTCCGACGGTAAGTTCACATAAACATTTTTATTGTCTGCGTATTCTGATAAAGCGTTCAGCAAAGCTTTAACATTGCCGCCGAAGAAAGTATTAACAATAATTTTGCCGTCGTGCTCCGAATAATCCGCATAACCGTATTCACAAAAGAAAGAACGGTTATCGCTGAATTCGGCATTGAGTTTTAAAATATTTTTATCCCAATCAACATACGAATAAGAGAAGTCGTCATCAATTTCCGAAAGCTGTTTTTGCTCTCCGAGAAAAAACGCTTTTTCAAAGCCGTTCTTTGCATAATAAGAATAAAGCTTTTCGTTTGCAGGATGCAAGAAAAGGAAATCAGCATTTCTTTCTGCCGCAAGCTCTGCGGAAAAATCGAGCAGCTTTGACATTATTCCTCTTTTTCTGTATTCCGCATCGGTAGCGGCGGCATACACGCAATAAGCATCCGATTTTTGTCCGTCAGCCGATACTATTTTTGCAGGCATTAAAGATAGCATTGAAACAGCTTTTTCACCGTCACAGCATAATATAACATTCTCAAAAGCCAATACACTTTCAAAAAATCTGTCTATTACGGTTTCGCTGTCACCGAAAGTTTTTTTCCACAGATTATAAATCTGTTGTTTGTCAGAATCCGACGCTTTTCGAAAATTCATAATCAGCCCTTATATATAGCTTTGTATTTTTTTAAAAGTATTTCGGGATAATAAGAAAGCTTTGCTTTTCTTAAACCCTCGTCGCCTACATCATCCTCGCGGTTAATGTATCTGTAACCGGAAAGCTCATTCGCGCAGAATTGCTGGTTTATCATAGGATAAGCTCCTCTGACATCCGGATAAGCTTTTTCCACATGAACGCAGAACACATCGGGATTTATCTCCTCACCGAACGTATAAGCAACAACTTCGCCGTCTTTTCTCAAAAGACCGCCGACAAAGCCTAACTCCTCATATTTAATAAAACCGCGTCTGATTGCATCAAGCTCTTCTTCAAGTGCTTCGCCGTTTTTATTTGCACGGAGCTGTTCCCATTTTCTGTTCATCTCATAACATTCAGGCAAGTTCTCGCGGCTGATTCTCTCGTATTTCCAATCGTAATTATTCTTAAAATAGGATATATGATTTCTTTTTGAATGATACTTTCTGCCGGCGAGATTTATCAAATCCTGAGAATTATATATATAATCAAAGTATGCTCTGTCCTCAACGATTTCAAACTTGTCCGGAAACATTTTATTCAGCTCATCAACGCTTTGCGGCGTCAGGCAATACATTTCAAGCGGACTGTCATCGTTAGCCTGAGAATACTTTATAAGCTCCTCAATAGCCGGCTTTTTATCACCTTTTCCGCAAGGATAAATATAGCAGGCTTTTTCAAGTCCGTCCTTAGCTAAAAACAAGCCGTTATAATTTGCGATGGTATTTTTATAAACCTTGCACCAAATATACAAATTTCCGAAGCAATACTCACAAGCCATTTCATTTGAAGCGGTCATTGCTTCTTTTACCCACGCCATATCGTAAATTTCAGGTGCTTTGAATTCCAACACTAAAATTAACTTCCCATCTTTTTAAGAATTTCTGTATAAATATTATTGCTGATTTCCTCAATCGGCAACGGATTTTCTCCGTCTGAGCATTTTATTACCGACCAACCGAACTTTTCAGCAGCAAAGAGTGCTGCCTTTCGGCATTTTTTTAAATATTCAACATCAGCTTCGTGAATATCTTTTTTTCCTTCGTCGCCTTTGTAGCGTTCGGTCATTAGTTTCTGTGAAATATCAACCGGCATATCAAGATAAATAACCGCGGTAGGTTCAGGTATCTGCATCTTTGAGTACTCATAATCAGTAAGCCACGAAAGATATTCATCCCACTCGTTTTCAGGCAATTTTACGGTTTGATGCACTGCATTTGAAGTTGTATATCTGTCCGCGATAATTACCGTACCCGAAAGATAATCACTGCTCCAATGACGCTTATAGCTTGCAAATCTGTCAACTGCATAAAA
>CAMFTS010000057.1 GCA_945988915.1 uncultured Clostridia bacterium | reverse complement strand
ACTATTTCATAAGAATTACCGATATGCGGCTTTCTTGAGGTATAAGCAATAGCTGTAGTGATATAAAATTTTCCTTTATCACACATTTTAAAACTTCCTTTCGGTTATGATTTTAACAAATTTTAACTTATATATTTTACCACTTATTAGCATTTATATCAACTACAATTTTAACGAATAACAATTTCCTTCAGTACTTTGCCTATGCTGTCGTGAATTACCAAATCAGCTTTTGAATCGAACGGCGTTTCGTCACGGTTAATCAATACTATGTATTTGCCTTGAAAATAGTTCAAAAGACCTGCCGCAGGATAAACATTCAATGAGGTGCCCGCTATTATCATTGCGTCGGCAGAACGAATTGCATTTATTGCCCCGTTAACTGTATTATCGTCAAGACCCTCTTCGTAAAGCACGACATCAGGCTTGACTATTCCTCCGCACTCGCAAACGGGGAGAGGAATTGAGCTCTTAATGTATTCTGCACCGTAAAACTTTCCGCAGCGTGTGCAATAGTTTCTGTGAACGCTTCCGTGAAGCTCATAAACCCGTTTACTGCCTGCTTTCTGATGAAGACCGTCAATGTTTTGCGTGATAACACCTGTTAGCTTGCCTTTTTCTTCGGCTTCTGCAAGCTTAATATGAGCAATATTCGGAGCAATTCCGTCAATAAGCATTTTATCCCGGTAGAATCGGTAAAATTCTTCTGTTTTATTCATAAAGAAAGTATGGCTTAAAATCGTTTCCGGCGGATAATCGTATGTTTGATTGTAAAGCCCGTCTTTGCTCCTGAAATCAGGAATACCACTTTCAGTTGAAACTCCTGCGCCTCCGAAAAAAACTATTCTTTTGCTTTCGTCAAATATTTGCTGCAGAGTCTTCATATTATCACTCCTCAGATATTATTATAGCACATATTTACACAGAAAAAAGGTTGACATTTAATTTTAATGGTGTTAATATAACAACAATAAAAACTCAGGAGAAATTTATGGCAAAGCTTGTTCTCACAGCCGGATATTATTATTACTGCTTTATTGACTATTCAGTAAGGTTATAATGAATTTCGCTGTTTTTTATGAAGCTTGCAAAAAAATCAGTAAGTTTAGTCCCGCAGTGAAATTCACTGTGGGTTATTTTTTTGAAGGGAATTGATAAAATGATAGTAATTTTGAAAAATGATGCAGACAAGCAAAAGGTTGAAATTTTAGCTCAATGGCTTCAAAACCAGCAAGTGGAAATTCATAAATCTGTCGGTGAATATACAACTGTTTGGGGTTTGGTGGGCGATACAAGCCGAATTGATACGGATTTGATTGAAGGACTTGAAATCGTTGAAGGTGTAAGAAGAATTTCTGAGCCGTACAAACAGGCAAACAGAAAATTCCACCCTGACGATACGGTAATAGATTTAGGCGGCGGTGTTAAAATCGGCGGCGGCAATTTTCAGTTCTTTGCAGGGCCTTGCTCTGTTGAGGGCGAAGAACAGATAATCGGAATTGCCGAGTCGGTTAAGGCATCGGGTGCAAATGTTCTTCGCGGAGGAGCTTTTAAGCCGAGAACTTCTCCGTATGCATTTCAGGGCATGAGAGAAGACGGACTTAAGCTCTTGCTTGAGGCTAAAAAGATTACCGGTATGCCTATCGTAACAGAAATTATGGACGCTTCGCATATTGATTTGTTTGAAGATGTTGATGTTATTCAGGTCGGTGCAAGAAACATGCAGAACTTTGAGCTTTTAAAGGAACTCGGAAAAACCGACAAGCCGATTTTCCTTAAACGCGGACTTTCGGCAACTATTCAGGAATTGCTTATGAGCGCTGAATATATTATGGCAAACGGAAACAATAAAGTAATACTCTGTGAAAGAGGTATCAGAACTTTTGAAACAGCAACGAGAAACACTCTTGATTTATCGGCTGTTCCGATTTTAAAAGAAAAGTCACATCTTCCCGTTGTTGTTGATCCGAGTCATGCGTCAGGAATAGCAAGACTTGTCAAGCCTATGGCTTACGCGGCAGCTGCCTGCGGTGCAGACGGCATTATGATTGAAGTCCATAATGATCCCGCCAAAGCTCTTTGCGACGGTCCCCAGGCATTGACTCCGGAACAATTCGCAGAGGTAACAAAGGGTGTAGAAAAGATTATCAGTGCAGTAAAGGAATGATTATATGCTTATCGGTGTTGTAGGTTTAGGACTTATCGGCGGCTCGCTCGCAAAAGCAATTAAATATAATACAGACAATAAGGTAATAGGCTATGATATTGACTATAATGTTTTGTTAAAAGCAAAGCTGCTCGGAGCTATTGACGATGAATTGACTGATGAAAACATTTCCGAGTGTGATATGATTATCACAGGTCTATATCCCGAAACGACAAAAAAATACATCACTGCAAATGCAGATAAATTTAAAAAAGGAGCTATTGTTCTCGATACCTGCGGTGTAAAAGAGTATGTTTGCAGCGATATGTGGAAGCTTGCGCATGAGCACGGATATACCTTTGTGGGCGCTCATCCTATGGCGGGCTTGCATCTTTCGGGATTTGAACATTCAGAGGTTACAATGTTCAACAATGCTTCAATGATTCTTGTTCCCGAAAAGGATTTTGATATCAGAGAACTTGAAACCGTAAAGAAATTGTTCTTGTCAATAGGTTTTACAAATATTCAAATGACAACTTGCGAAGAACATGATAAAATAATAGCGTTCACATCACAGCTTGCACATGTTGTTTCAAATGCATATGTAAAAAGTCCGAGCGCAAAGCAGCATAAAGGCTTTTCGGCAGGAAGTTATAAAGACCTTACAAGAGTTGCAAAGCTCAATGAAACAATGTGGACTGAGCTTTTCCTTGAAAATAAGGATAATCTTGTTCAGGAAATTGATAATATTATTGAAAATCTCAAGCAATACTCCGACGCTCTTAAAAATGAAGATGCGGTCACATTAAAAGCTCTTTTAAAAGACGGCAGAGAATGTAAAGAAATGATAGACGGAGATTACAGAGATTAAATTTGGAGCAGATTTATGGATATTAAGCTAATACCGTCAAAATTGAACGGATGCATTGAAGCCTCATCCTCAAAGGCATATACACAGCGACTTTTGATAGCAGCGTCTTTGTGCGATAAGGAAACCGTAATACATTGTAACTGCTTGCCGGAAGAAATTAAGGTTACGGCTTCTTGCCTGAATGTGTTAGGTGCAAATATTACATTTGAAGAAGGCAGAATTACGGTCAAGCCTATACAAGAGCCAAATGATTGTGTTGAGCTTGACTGCGGCGAAAGTGATTTAACACTCAGGTTTTTATTGCCTGTCGCCGCCGCCTTGGGATTGAATGCAAAATTCACTGCTTCGGGCAGACCCGTTTCAAGACCTATTGTACCGTTGAGAAACGAAATGCAAAGCTACGGTGTAACATTTACTCCTCCGTGGAAATATCCGATAGAAATTTCCGGAAAGCTTCAGCCGGGAAAGTTTAAGCTTTCAGGCGCTATGAGCGCACAGTATGTTACGGGACTTTTGCTTGCATTACCTCTTTTAGACGGCGAATCTCAAATTGATTTATCCGGTATTGACGGATTCAGGAATTATATTGATATGACTGTATGCGTTATGCGGGAATTCGGCATAAGCGTTGAGGAGAAAGATGAATCAATCATTGTAAAAGGCAATCAGAAGTATGTTTCTCCCGAAGAAATTACCGCGCAGGGAGATTGGCTTAGCTCAGCTTATTTGCTTACGGCAGGTGCATTTTCCGACGGTGTTTCAATTAAAGGGCTTGATTCAGACTCGTTTCAAAACGAAAAAGAAATACTTGATATTCTGAAAAGAATGGGTGCTGATGTCAGTATAGAACAGAACAAAGTAACTGTAAAAAAAGGCGGATTAAAAGGCGTGCAAATCGATGCAAGAGCCTTGTATGATATTATTCCTGCTTTATCGGTTGCTGCGGCTTACTGTGAAAGCGGAATTACCGTTTTTTCAAATATTACGCAAAGAAGAATAAAAGAAAAAAACGCAACGGCAGTTTTCAGCGAGTGTCTGTTAAATGTTGGCGGTGTAAGTGCTCAGACAGACGACGGACTGATTGTATGGAGCGGAGAAAATATTATCGGCGGCGAAGTTCTTTCATCTGACGATTATAAAATCGTAATGGCTATGGCTGTTATGGTAACAAACAGCAACGGAGAAATAACAGTTAAAAATGCAGATTGCTTGAACAGAGCAAACCCTGAATTTTTAGAAAACTATAAAAAGCTCGGAGGTAAATTTGATGTCATCAATAATTAAAGGCAACAAGATTAGCGTCAGCGTGTTCGGGCAGTCACATTCCGAATCCATAGGCGCAGTAATTGACGGAATACCGGCAGGAATTGAGATTGATTATGACAGGATAAATGCGTTTATGGCAAGACGCGCTCCCGGGCAAAGCAAGTTCTCTACACCGAGAAAGGAGGCAGACAAGCCCGAGGTTCTTTCGGGCATTGTTAATTCAAAGACCTGCGGTGCTCCTATTTCGATAAAAATTGATAATACAAATACAAGAAGTCAGGATTATGATAATTTGAAACTTCTGCCACGGCCGTCACATTCGGATTATTCCGCATATGTTAAATTCGGCGGTAATAATGATATTGCAGGCGGCGGACAGTTTTCAGGCAGACTGACTGCTCCTCTTTGCTATGCAGGCGCAGTTTGTTCTCAGATACTTGAAAGCAAAGGAATTACAATAAAAACTCATATTTTTTCAATCAAAGATGTCAAAGATGAAGCCTTTGATTTGGAAAATCTTTATGATGACGAGCTTGAATTTGACCCGCTCTTCCCTGTTATAAGCAGATTCAAAGGTGAGAGAATGAAAACCGTAATTCAGCTCGCAAGAGAAGCAGGCGACTCTGTCGGAGGCGTTGTTGAATGTGCCGTGTTAGGTATGCCTGCCGGAATAGGCGAGCCGATGTTTGACGGCATTGAAAATGTAATTTCAAAGAATATTTTCGGAATACCTGCAATTAAGGGAATTGAATTCGGTTCGGGCTTTTCAGGTACAGAGAAATACGGAAGTGAAAATAACGATAATTTTTCAGTCAAAGACGGCAAGGTAGTAACGGTTACCAATAATCACGGAGGAATTCTCGGCGGTATTACTTCAGGAATGCCGATTGTTTTCAGAACCGCGGTTAAACCGACTCCGTCAATTTCAATTCCGCAGACAAGCGTTAATTTAAAAACTATGAAGGAAGAAGAGCTTGTGATTCACGGCAGACACGACCCTTGCATTGTTCCGCGCGCAGCTGCCGCAATAGAGGCTGTAACAGCAATTACGGTTCTTGATTTGGTACTTTAGTATTTATATTATTGCTTTTATTGTTTAAAATTAGGTAACATTTTATTTACACAAAGTTAAATGTGTGTATATTTCCTCGAAACAATTTAGCTTTATACTTAAATCATCAAATCAAGAGAGAACTACAGACTCTCAAGATGAGATAACTTTTTCATTTATCCCTTTTCTTCCCCTAAAAAAGAAACACAAAACAAACACCCATCGAAAGATGGGTGTTTGTTTTATCTAACGGTGTATTATCTTTTATTATTCTTTACTGCACGGACAAGCTCGTTCAGCTTCGGCGGCTTACCGTACATAAGTACGCCGATTTTATAGATTATTGCTGAGAGATATCCGACAAGCACGGTGGAAACAATGAGTATAATTATCGAAATAATTATCTCAGACACTTTGACATTACCCATTGCAATTCTCGTAAACATAGCCATAGGAGAAGTAACGGGAATGAATGAAGCAATTTTCATAAGCGGACTGTCAATATTTCCCATCATTGAGAAAACAGTTATCATAAATGAAATTATCATTAAAAATGTTATAGGCAATGTAAGGGTACTTATATCCTCCAGCTTTGTTGCTAACGATGCGGCGGCACCGTACATAAATGAATACAGCAAGAAGCCTAAAACAAAGAAAATAACTGTATAAATGAGAATTGACACAGGCATACCGAATACGGAGTCTATGATTTCGTTATTCTTCCAGAATTCCTTGTTTATCGTGTAGAATGTAAATGCACTGCCTAATAAAACAACCAACTGAATAAGACCTGCTATACCTGCGCCGAGAATTTTACCGAACATAAGATTAACGGGCTTTGCCGAGGTAATAAGTAATTCCATTGCGCGTGAGCTTTTTTCAAGAGCAACTCCCTGAGCAACAAACTGACCGTAAATCATAAC
>CAMFTS010000056.1 GCA_945988915.1 uncultured Clostridia bacterium | reverse complement strand
TTTATGCACTTGCGATAGTTGCAGAATGTTATTTTATACCTATGTTTTTAAAGGCGGCATGGCCTGAAAGAACTATGACATCATTGAAATACAAAATGGTTTGTTCCGGTCTTTTTATGCTGTCGGCATTGTGCTGTATGGTTTATTCAAGCAATTATTCATCATATACCGTGTTAATGCTTGTCGGATTAACCTTCGGCTTAACAGGAGATTTGTTACTGCATTTCCCCACGGAAAAAAAGTGGGTAAACTTCCTTGGCGGAGTTTCCTTTTTTATAGGTCATATTTTCTATATAATTTCATTCTCAGTTGCAATGAAGAATTATTTTCCGGATGCAAAAGTATTTGATTACAGAGCAATAATTGTAATATTCGGCTTAGTGGGAATAGGCGTAATTATAGCTTTGGCAAAGAAACTCAAGCTCGGTAAATTCGCAATTCCGGTGTTGGCATATGCTATCGTAATAGTAACAATGCTTGTAACGGCTTTTCAGCTTACAATTCGCCTTTCGGGAACAATCAGCGTAGCACTTACCGTGCTTTTAGGCGCAATACTTTTTGTTCTGTCGGATTTTACCATCACATTCCTTTTCTTCGGAGGACAAAAAGGAAACAGACCGCTCAAGGTTTTTAATATTGTTACTTATTTCCTCGGTCAGATTTTACTCGGAACAAGCATTTTGTTTATTCAGTCTTAACAGCGCGAAAAAGGAATTATACACGGACAGAAGAAAGTGAATTATGATAAGAAACGAAATTATTAAAACGCCGATAGTTGAAAAAATTGAAGATGCACTTGACATAAATTTCAATGTTTCCATAATAAAAATCGATTCTTTTGAAGAGTTTGAAGAAGAACTTTATAAACCGTTTACGGAAGGTGACAAGGTATTCTACCGCGGAGAGAGAATCAGTTCATATGAAAGGCGTTTAATTCCCACTCTTTTAAGAAAAGAAGCATCAGACCTTAAGAAGTTGCAGGTCGAAAAGTTCATTAATATTAATAGCCAAACCCTTTATAATACATATACTTCCAAAAAACAGTTTTTGGATATTTACAAGCTGCTTTACGGAGAGCCCGACATTCACAGTATGTATAATATGACTGCATTTGCACAACACTATCTTGATTTAAGTCCGTTGATAGATTTTACAAAGAGCCTTTATGTTGCTGCTTCATTTGCAATAAAGGGCAGAGAAGAAGTCAATGATGATTTTGTTATATACACGGTACGCGATATTTCAGGTAACAATACAACAAAGGAAACAGAACAAGTTAATGAATGGCTTGAAAGTTACAATGTCAGTATTATCAATTTAGTGCCGGCAAATGAAATAAGAAAGAGAATTGCTCAAAGGAAACAACTCGAACTGAAACAACCGAAGGAAATAATTGAAGATATTAAAAACAGGGATATAATAAAAGAATTCAAACGCTTTGAAGGAATTGCACCTTATCTTTCACCAAGTGCAAAGCTGATAGACATACCGACAAATGATTTAATGAAATTCCAGCAGGGAGTTTTCCTTTTGCTTGACGGATTTAACCTGATTGATTCAAAATATCTTACAAAAGAGATAAGACAGGAATTTGAAATAAAAAAGTATATTATCGATAAAGATTTGGCTTATGATATTTCAAAAATGATTTATACTGACGCACCCGAATACAGGTTTGAATGTTTACTTGACATTTCAAAGGCGGTCAATGATTATAATGGTTAATGACCGATAGTGTGCACACTTGACTATCAGAATAATTTATTATAAAATATAAAAGTATTTTATTTAAGGAGAGTATGCTTATATGGACGCAGACCCTGCGGGTATTATTTTGAAAATTATTGTATTGTTTTTGCTCATTATGGTAAATGCTTTTTTTGCTATGAGCGAAATTGCTATCATTTCTCTTAATGATAACAAAATTGAAAAAATGGCTGAAGAGGGCGACAAAAAGGCAAAACAGATTTTAAAGCTCACTAAGGATTCAAGCGGATTTTTATCTACCATTCAAATCGGCGTTACTCTTGCGGGCTTCCTGACAAGTGCTACCGCATCTCAAAGCTTTGCTGTTATGCTTACCGAAAAAATCGGACAGACGGGCGTTGTGAATTATATTCCGCTCGGTGTAATAAGCGTTGTATCGACGGTGCTTATTACAATTATTATGTCATATTTCTCACTTGTTCTCGGTGAGCTTGCTCCAAAGAAAATTGCAATGCATTCGCCGGAAAAGGTTTCGTTTACTGTCGTTCCCGTGTTGATGTTTGTAAATAAAGTTACAATGCCGTTTGTCAAGTTCCTTTCGGCTTCTACCAACGGAATTATTCGTCTTTTCGGTATTGATCCTAATGAGGACGAAGAAGTTGTTACCGAAGAAGAGATCAGAATGATGGTTGATGTCGGTCAGGAAAAGGGCGTAATTGAAGATGTCCAAAAGGAAATGATTAATAACATTTTCGAATTTGACGATATGGATGTTGCCGATATTATGACGCACAGAACCGATATGGACTGTGTCGATGTAGAAGAACAGCTTTCAGAAATTGCAAAAATTTCTATCGAGTGCGGACATTCAAGAATTCCGGTGTTCGAAGAAGATCAGGACAATATTGTAGGTATTATCTATGTAAAAGATTTGCTTAAATACATCGGAACAAACTTGCCGAAGACAAAGACGATAAAGGACTTTATGCGTGAGGCATATTATATTCCCGAAACGAAACAGTGCTCTGAGCTTTTGACTGAGCTGTTGGAAAAGCATATTCAAATGGCTGTTGTTGTTGACGAATACGGCGGAACGGCAGGTATTGTTACTCTTGAAGATGTTATTGAAGCCATAGTAGGTAACATTCAGGATGAGTATGACAATGAGGACGAGGAGATTTCACAGATTAATGAAACAACTTTCACTATTGACGGAATTACCGATATAGAAGAGGTTGAAGATCAGCTCGGAATCAAAATTCCCGACGGTGATTATGACACTCTCGGCGGTTTCGTAATCAGTCTTCTCGGTTATCTTCCTACGGAAGACGGCGAAGAGGATATCGCAGAATATGAAAACATTAAATTTACTGTTTTGAATGTTGAAGAGCGAAGAATCGGTAAGGTTAAGGTTGAAATTATTCCTAAAGAAAGCGAAGAAGAAAAAGAAGACGAGTAGTTTTGGAGAACAGATGATGGAAAATCAAGAAAAGAAAAAGATTGTTTTAAGTGCAATACAACCAACGGGTACGCCTACACTCGGCAACTATCTCGGAGCACTTAAAAATTGGAAAAATATGGCAAATGACTACAACTGTCTATATGCCGTTGCTGATTTACATTCAATTACGGTGCGTCCCGAGCCGGCTGATTTAAGGCGCAGAACACTTGAAATGTATGCTCTTTTGCTGGCCATCGGACTTGATCCCGAAAAGAGTATTGTATTTATTCAAAGTATGGTGCCTGAACACGCACAGCTTGCATGGATACTTGACTGTTATACACAGTTCGGTGAAGCGTCAAGAATGACGCAGTTCAAGGATAAGAGCGAAAAGCATCCTGACAATGTGAATGTCGGACTTTTTGCATATCCCGTACTTATGGCGGCTGATATTTTGCTTTATCAGACAGATTTTGTACCGATAGGCGCCGACCAGAAACAGCATCTTGAAATTACAAGAGATATTGCTGAACGCTTCAACGGGCTTTACGGAAATACATTTAAAATCCCCGAGCCGTTCATTGGTAAAGCAGGCGCAAGAGTTATGTCCTTGCAGGACCCTTCAAAGAAAATGAGCAAGTCGGATACAAATGTTAAGGGCTTCATTTCAATGCTTGACGACGACAATGTCATAATGAAAAAAATCAAGAGTGCCGTAACGGACAGCGAAGCAAGAGTTTATTTCGGCGACGGAAAAGACGGAGTCAATAACCTTATGGGTATATATTCCTGCTGTACCGGTAAGTCTTTTGAGGAAATTGAGCAAGAATTTGACGGCAGAGGCTACGGTGATTTCAAGACCGCAGTAGGTGAAGCGGTAATCGAAGAGCTTCGTCCCGTAAAAGAAGAATATGCAAGACTTATAAATGATAAGGCATATCTTATGCAGTGTGCCGCTTCGGGTGCAGAAAAAGCAAGCTGTTTTGCTTCAAGAACTCTCAAAAAAGCGATGAAAAAGGTCGGATTTATTCAGCTTGATAAATAATCAACAGTATAATCAAATGACAGAGGGCGGATATAATCCGCCCTTTTTGCGTTTGTGCAAAGTGTCAGAAATACAGCGCAGGTTGAATTATTAAATTATCACGCATATAAATAATTATCAACACGCTGTGCCTTCACGAAATGAATTTATGGTTTTCAACAGAGTATTGAAATTCATAAATAATTGGTGTAAAATAAAAATATCAAAAAAAGCGGAGGGAAAAACATGAAAAAAGCAAGAAAACTGTTAGCAACATTACTGTCATTGATAATGATATTAACAGCATTACCGTTAACGGCAGTAACATCATTTGCTGAAACAAGCGGTGACTTTGAGTATGAAATACTCGGAGACAGCACAGCTAAAATTACCGACTATGCCGGTACAGCAACCGAGCTGACAGTTCCGTCGGAAATTGACGGACATACTGTTACAAGCATAGGAGATTGGGCGTTTTCTAATTGCGTATCACTTGTAAGTGTAACAATCCCTGACAGTGTAACAAGCATTGGTAGTGATGTCTTTTATAATTGCTCATCACTTGATAGTATAAATGTCAATGCAGGTAACGCGAACTATACATCGGTAGACGGAGTATTATTTAATAAAGATAAAACAGAATTGATTTGTTATCCTGCAGGTAAAGAAGCAATAACATATACTATTCCTGACAGTGTAATAAGCATAGGCTACGGTGCATTTGAAGATTGTATATCACTTGAGAGCATAACAATTCCTGACACCGTAACAAGCATAGGCAATTATGCCTTTGATTCTTGTTCTTCTCTTAACAGTATAACAATACCGAACAATGTTACAAGCATAGAAAGTTGGACATTTTCAAATTGCACATCACTTGCAAGTGTAACAATTCCTGACAGTGTAAAAAGTATTGGTGATTATGCATTTTTTAAATGCACATCACTTACAAATGTAACAATTCCTGACAGCATAACAAGCATTGGTAGTGATGCCTTTTATGAGTGCAAATCACTTGAGAGTATAACAATTCCAGACAGTGTTACAAGCATTGGCAATTATATATTTTTTGGTTGCACATCACTTAAAAGTGTAACAATCCCTGATAGTATAACAAGCATTAGTGATGAAGCATTTTATGATTGCGCATCACTTGAGAGTATAACAATTCCTGACAGTGTTACAAGCATTGGTGGTAGTGTATTTTCTAATTGTATATCACTTAAAAGTGTAACAATCGGAAACGGCGTTAAAAGCATTGGTGATTGGGTATTTTATAATTGCACATCACTTGAGAGTATAACAATTCCTGACAGTGTAACAAGTATTGGTAATGATGTATTTTCAGATTGCACATCACTTACAAACATAAATGTCAGTGCAGGTAACGCGAACTATATATCAGTAGACGGAGTATTATTTAATAAAGATAAAACAGAATTGATTTGTTATCCTGCAGATAAAGAAGCAACAACATATGATGTCCCCGACAGCGTAAAAAGCATTTATGAGAGTGCATTTCAATCTTGCACATCACTTGAGAGCATAACAATTCCGGACAGTGTAACAAACATTTCCGGTTGGGCTTTTAATAAATGCACATCACTTAAAAGTGTAACAATCGGAAACGGTGCAACAAGCATTGATGTCAGGGTATTTAATGAGTGCGCATCACTTACAAGTATAGATGTCAGTGCAGATAACGCGAACTATACATCGGTAGATGGAGTATTATTTAATAAAGATAAAACAGAATTGATTTGTTATCCTGCAGGCAAAGAAGCAACAACATATGCAATTCCTGACAGCGTAACAAGCATTGGCTACGGTGCATTTGCAACTTGCAAATCGCTTGAGAGCATAACAATTCCTGCCGGTGTAACAAGCGTTGCTGATTATGCATTTGATGCTTGTTCTTCTCTTAAAAGTATGACAATCCCTGACAGTGTAACAAACATTGGTAGTTGGTTGTTTTATAATTGCACATCACTTAGAAGCGTAAAACTTCCTGACAGTGCAACACAAATTGGTGATGGTGTATTTTATGAGTGCACATCACTTGAGAGTATAACAATACCGGACAGCGTAACAACTATTAATTCTTGGGCATTTTTCAATTGCAAATCAATTACAAGCATAACAATTCCTAACAATGTAACAAAAATTGAGGATAGTGCATTTTGCAATTGCACATCACTTAAAAGCGTAACAATTCCTGACAGTGTAACAAAAATTCGCTATGATGCATTTGGATATTATTATGACGAATATTATGTAAAACA
>CAMFTS010000055.1 GCA_945988915.1 uncultured Clostridia bacterium | reverse complement strand
AAGGTATGGCAAAAGAGGTTAAATACAATTCACGCAAGGTCGGAGCTTACAGGGACTACGACGGTAAGGTTTATCTGGTCTCCCTCACCTGCCCGCACTTAAAATGCAAACTCAACTGGAATACTACGACTAATACCTGGGACTGTCCTTGTCACGGCTCGCGTTTCAGCTGTAAAGGTAAATTGCTTGACAATCCGTCGCAAGTACAGTCAATACTGATTGAAATAATTTAAAAATCATCATGAAAGCTCCGTATTTTTATTGCACTCAGCAATGTAATATGTTAAAATACCACCATAGCAAAAACCTTATTTATTCTAACAATACGGAGTAAAATTATGGAAAAATACTTAATCAATCCCAATCAGAAAATCAGCAAAATCAGTAAGGACATCTACGGTCATTTCAGCGAACATCTCGGAAGATGTATTTATGACGGAATATTTGTCGGTGAAGATTCCGATATTCCGAATGTCAACGGTATGAGATGTGATGTTGTCAACGCTTTAAAGGAAATGGGAATTCCTGTTCTCCGTTGGCCCGGTGGCTGCTTTGCCGATGAATATCATTGGAAAGACGGCATAGGCCCTAAAGAAAACCGTAAGAAAATGATTAACACTCATTGGGGTGGCGTTGTCGAGGATAATTCCTTTGGCACTCACGAGTATTTCGAGCTTTGCCGTCAGCTCGGATGCGATACATATATTAACGGAAATGTCGGTTCGGGTACAGTTGAAGAAATGAGTCAATGGGTTGAATATATGACCTTCGACGGTGTTTCTCCCATGGCAGAGCTTCGCGCTCAAAACGGTCATAAAGAACCGTGGACAATTACATACTTCGGCGTCGGAAATGAAAGTTGGGGATGCGGCGGCGAAATGGATCCCGAATATTACGGCTGTCTTTTCAAAAGATACAACACCTATGTCAGAGAATACAGCTCCGACAAACCTATAAAAAGAATTGCCTGCGGTCCTAACGGCAGTGATTATCATTGGACAAAAGAGGTTATGGACAAGGTTAAGAACAAGGCGCACGGCATTTCTCTTCATTATTACACAATTCCGACAGGTGATTGGGGACATAAAGGCTCTGCAACCGAATTCGACTTGGAAGAGTATAATTCAACTATTTCCAAAGCTTACAGAATGGAAGAGCTTGTTACAAATCATATTAAAGCTATGGACGCAGTCAAGTTCGACCATAGGGTTAAACTGATTGTTGACGAATGGGGTACCTGGTATGATGTTGAGCCGGGTACAAATCCGGGCTTCTTATATCAGCAAAGCACAATGCGTGACGCTGTTGTTGCAGGCCTGACGCTTAACATTTTCAATAAGCACGCAGACAAAATAATGATGGCAAACATTGCACAAACCGTTAATGTTTTGCAGTCCGTAATTCTTACCGAGGGCGAAAAAATGGTCCTTACGCCCACCTATCATGTATTCAAAATGTATAAAGACCATCAAGAAAATACACTTGTCGGTTCTTATATTACAACTAAAGAGCTTGAGTCAAAGAATGACAATAACTCAAAGTATCCGCAGCTTGTTGAAAGTGCGTCGATTGATGAAAACGGCGTTGTTTATTCAACAATCACAAATACTTCGGCAAGCGAAAGCGCTGAAATCAAATGCCAGATTGCTGACTTTGAGGTTAAGGAAATCGAAGCAGAAATTCTCAGCGGTGATATTCATTCTAAAAATGATTTTGAAAACGGTGAAAATGTTACTGTTAAGAAGTTTACCGATTTCACACAAACTGCTGACGGCTTTACGGCAAATATCCCTGCTTGTTCTGTTGTAAAATTCATTGTTAGATAAATTTTAACTATGGAGAAATGCAAACGCTGTCTTCTTCGCGAATGTTCAAAGGAAGATATTTACGAAGATATAATAACAAGAATTGAAAAGCTTCCCGAAAAGGATAAGGCTGACAATGATTTATACAACTCACGAATAGAAATATGCAGAAAATGTGAGCAACTGCTATCGGGTGTTTGCCAGAAATGCGGTTGTTATATAGAATTTCGTGCAGCATTCAAATCACAGCATTGTCCCTTAACGAAAGCAAACAAAAAATGGTAAATTTACTGTCTTTCCGGTCAGGGATAATCTGCCCGTAAAAACATTTAATTACTGATTAAAAACCCCACAGCATACTGTTGTATGCTGTGGGGTTTGTTTATGAATCAATAGTTGAAATTCCCATGGTTATTTCTTCTAATACATCAAGCAGAACTTTAACGGTATCAAGTGAAGTAAAAGTAGTTACGCCGTTTTCTACGGCACAGTTTCTGATTGCAACGCCGTCTTCGTAATGTATGCCCGAAAGTATTGCGCGGGTGTTTATTACATAACTGACATAACCGGCACGAATTGCTTCAAGTATTTCGGTACTGCCCTCGCTCAGCTTTCTGCGGACTCTTGTTCTTATTCCGTGAGCCTTTAAAAAGTCGCATGTTCCGACCGTTGCCTCAATATTAAATCCCATATCGTAAAATCTCTTTACAAGCGGAAGCGCTTCTTCTTTATCCTCATCGGCAAGGGTAACTATTACAGTGCCGTAGTTCTGAAGCGTAAGTCCTGATGCAATCAGCGCTTTAAACATTGCTCTGTGCAGGGTATTATCATAACCTATTGCCTCTCCTGTTGATTTCATTTCGGGTGAAAGATAAGTATCCATTCCGTGAAGCTTTGAAAATGAAAACGCAGGTGCTTTTACATACCACCGCTTTTTTTCTTCCGGATAAAGTCTGAAAATACCCTGTTCTTTCAGGCTCTTTCCGAGAATTGCATAAGTTGCGATATCTGCAAGTGAATATCCCGTTGACTTTGACAGGAACGGAACTGTTCTTGAAGAACGGGGATTGACCTCTATTATATATACATTTTCATTTTCATCAACGATGAATTGTATGTTATAAAGACCTACAATACCTATTCCGAGTCCTAATTTTTTAGCATATTCAAGAATTGTACCCTTTACCTTGTCAGATACGCTAAAGGTCGGATATACACTCATAGAATCTCCCGAATGTACGCCCGTTCTTTCAACAAGCTCCATTATACCCGGTATAAAAACATCGTGACCGTCGCATATGGCGTCAACTTCAAGCTCTTTCCCCTTAATATATTTATCAACAAGTACGGGCTTATCCTCATCGATTTCAACAGCAGTCTTTAAATAGTGACGCAAATCTTCTTCCTTTGCGACTATCTGCATTGCTCTGCCGCCGAGAACGAAGGACGGCCGGACAAGCACGGGATAGCCTATTTCTTCAGCCGCGCTTATGCCTTCCTCAATGCTTGTAACAGCCTGACCTTTAGGCTGAGGAATTCCGAGCTCGGCAAGCAATTTTTCAAAGCTGTCACGGTTTTCAGCCTTTTCAATGGCTGCACAGTCCGTTCCGATGAGCCTGACGCCGAGTTCATTGAGAGGCTCTGCAAGGTTAACCGCAGTCTGACCGCCCAAGGATACGATAACTCCCTCGGGGTTTTCAAGAGATATTATATTCATAACATCTTCAACGCAAAGAGGCTCAAAATAAAGTTTATCAGAGGTCGTATAGTCTGTTGAAACGGTTTCGGGATTATTATTGATGATAATCGCTTCGTAGCCCGCCTCTTTTATTGTTTTAACGGCATGAACGGTAGAATAGTCAAATTCAACGCCCTGACCTATACGGATAGGTCCGGAACCGAGAACAATAACTTTCTTTTTATCAGAAATGACAGACTCGTTCTCCTCCTCATAGGTAGAATAAAAATACGGAACATAACTCTCAAATTCCGAAGCGCAGGTATCTATCATTTTATATGTCGGCATAATTCCGTTTGCTTTTCTCAATTCAAAAATCCGACTTGCCGTTGTATTCCAGAGTTCCGCAATTTCTTTATCGGAAAAGCCGAGCCTTTTAGCATATTTCAAATAATCGTTATTATTTTTATTTTCCCTAAGCTCATTTTCCAAAGAGATAATATTCCTCATTTTTCTTAAGAAAAATGCATCGATTTTTGTAATTTTTGTAAGCTCTTCTGCTGAAATTCCACGGCGTAATAATTCTCCGAGTGCATATATTCTGTCATCTGTTCCGATTTTTATGTATTTAAGCAATTCTTCTGTATCGAAATCATCAAATTTTTTCATATGCAAATGATAAACGCCGATTTCAAGCGAACGGATAGCCTTTAAAAGACTTTCCTCCATAGTTCTGCCAACGCTCATAACCTCGCCCGTTGCTTTCATCTGTGTGCTCAGTGAATTATTTGCATCTGTAAATTTGTCAAACGGGAAACGGGGCATTTTTGTTACAACATAGTCAAGAGTCGGTTCAAAAGATGCAAGTGTATTTGCAAGTACAATTTCATCAAGGCGGAGACCTATGCTTATTTTTGCCGATACTCTCGCTATCGGATATCCGCTCGCCTTTGATGCAAGTGCCGAAGAACGCGACACTCTCGGGTTCACCTCAATTAAATAATATCGGAATGAATTCGGGTCAAGGGCAAACTGAACATTACAGCCGCCTTCAATTTTAAGCGCACGAATTATTTTCAGTGCGCTGTCACGAAGCATATGATATTCCTTGTTTGTAAGAGTTTGCGACGGACAGACAACTATTGAGTCACCCGTGTGAATACCAACGGGATCAAGGTTTTCCATATTACATACCGTTATTGCCGTATCGGCAGAATCCCTGATTACCTCATATTCAATCTCTTTATATCCCTTAACGCTCTTTTCTATCAGAACCTGATGAACAGGTGACAAAACAAGAGCGTTTTTGATAAGCTCCGATAATTCTTCTTCGTTTTCCGCAAATCCGCCGCCTGTGCCGCCTAAGGTGAATGCAGGGCGCAATACAACAGGATAGCCTATTCTTCTTGCTACCTCGTATGCCTCTTCTTCCGTGTTCGCAATTTCAGACGGTAAAGTCGGCTCGCCCAATTCAAGGCATAATTCCTTAAAAAGCTCTCTGTCTTCTGCTCTGTTTATGCTTTCGCTTTTTGTTCCGAGCAATTCAACATTACATTCCTTTAAAATGCCCTTTGACTCCAACTGCATAGCAAGATTAAGTCCTGTCTGACCTCCGATGCCCGGAAGAATAGCGTCGGGGCGTTCTTTACGGACAATTTTTGCGATATATTCAAGCGTAAGAGGCTCCATATACACCTTATCTGCAATCGACGGATCCGTCATTATTGTTGCGGGATTTGAGTTGCAGAGAATAACCTCGTATCCCTCTTCCTTTAAAGCAAGACAGGCTTGTGTGCCGGCATAGTCAAACTCTGCCGCCTGACCTATGACAATAGGGCCCGAACCTATGACAAGTATTTTTTTAATATCAGTTCTCTTAGGCATTTCGGCTCTCCTCCATCAAGTCAATAAAGTTTCCGAAAAGATATGTGCTGTCCTGCGGACCGGGTGCGCTTTCCGGATGATACTGAACACCGAACACCCTGTCTTTTTTACATTCAACGCCCTCAACCGTATTATCAAGCAAATTGATATGTGTAATTTCAAGCTCTGTTTCCTTTACGCTATCGGTGTCAACAGCGTATGAATGATTTTGCGAAGTTATCTCAACTCTGTCGGTTTTAAGATTTTTGACGGGATGGTTACCGCCCCTGTGGCCGAACTTCAGTTTATATGTTTTTGCTCCGTAAGACAGAGAAATAATCTGATGTCCGAGGCAAATACCGAAAACGGGACAGGTTCCGCGAAGCTTTTTTACGGTTTCTATCACGGAAGGAACATCTGTCGGGTTGCCGGGCCCGTTTGAAATGAACACACCGTCGGGATTAAATTCCTTTATTCTCTCGGCAGATGTAGTAAACGGAACAACAGTAACAGTACACCCTGTACGGTTTAATTCCCGAACAATATTCTGCTTCATTCCGCAATCAATCGCAACGATTCTGAATTTTTCATTATCCGCTTTGAATTCCTCAATTTCTTTACGGCTTACCCGACTTACAGCATCGTGCGGAAGCTCTGTATTCTTCAGAATTTCAACAGCGTTTTCTTTTGATGTATCTATGTCGGTAATCAATGCTTTACAGCTTCCGAATTCTCTTATTTCCCTCGTCAGCTTTCTTGTATCAATGTCGGAAATGCCGACAATATTATATTCTTTCATAACCTCATCAAGAGTTTTTGTGCATCTGAAATTTGACGGTTCAGAATTGACCTCGCGGACAATCAATGCGCTGACCGTCGGAGTTTCGGTTTCGTAATCTCCGTCAGCCATACCGTAATTTCCGATAAGCGGATATGTGAAAACAACACCTTGATCGGTATATGACGGGTCAGACAGGATTTCCTGATATCCGACCATTGAAGTATTGAAAACAATTTCAACAACTTTTTCCGACCTGTCGCCGAAACCGATTCCGCAGTATTGAGAACCGTTTTCAAGGACAATTTTTCTGTCTTTCCGAGGTATCATTTTTTACTCCTCTCTCTTTGGAGTGACGCGCTGATAAAGCCCTCAAACAAAGGATGCGGTTTATTCGGTCT
>CAMFTS010000054.1 GCA_945988915.1 uncultured Clostridia bacterium | reverse complement strand
ACGAGACTTCTCATAAGGAAGTCTCGCAGTTTTATTCGCCAAAGGCGAGTTCTATTGCTTCGCAGTGTTATTCGGCTAACGCCGAGCGGTATTCGCTTCGCGAGTTTTAGTGGCGAATAAAATAACACTGAAACTATAAGGTTTCAATAACACTGTTGCCAAAAGGCAATAATATCACTCCGACAAAGTCGGAATATCACTTGAAATGCTTTCATTTCTTATGTATAATGATTGTAAAAGGTGATTACTGTGGCTGATAGTGTTTTAAGAGATAGAGCAAAGGAATTTTCAAAAACTGTTGTTTTTCTCTGTCGTGATATGAAAGCAAATCATAAAGAATCCGTTTTGATAAATCAACTTCTTCGTTCTGCTACTTCAATAGGTGCAAATTTACATGAGGCACAATATGCTCAAGGAACAAAGGATTTTATTTCTAAACTTGAAATAGCACAGAAAGAGTGTTATGAAACTGAATACTGGTTAGAACTTCTTTTTGAAACAAATTGTATGAACGAAGAAAATTATAAAGCATTACAAAACGATTGCGGTACAATTCGCAGAATGTTAATTTCTTCGCTTAAAACCATAAAATCAAAATAAGGGTTTTGGCTTAGCCCTTAGCGGCATTTGTACAGATAAATGCTATACTGGTTCTATTCGAAGGAGGAGAAATTTTTGTGAATGTAATTGAGCATTATGATAAGCTAATTGATGAAAATAATGACCCCGTATATGACCCTGCGTCTATGCAAGAATATATGAACAAATGGGATGGACAGGTGTTTGTTGATTCAATGAAACTTGATAAACATAAAACTGTCTTGGAAATCGGTATTGGTACAGGAAGACTTGCATTAAAAACCATACCGTTGTGCAAGAAATTCTTTGGTATTGATATATCCCAAAAGACAATAGAAAGAGCCACACATAACTTATCTCAATATCCAAATGTAAAACTCATATGTGCTGATTTTATGACCTACGATTTTGGGACTTCTTTTGATGTTATATATTCCTCGTTAACTTTTATGCACATACAGAAGAAGCAAGAATGTATCAATAAAATATATTCTTTGTTAAACCCAAAAGGGTATTTGATTTTATCCATTGATAAAAATCAAAACGAGTACATAGATTTTGGGAACAGAAAAGTCAAAATATATCCCGATAACCCTGATGATACAAAGGAATATTTTTTAAATTCCGGTCTAACACTATTAGATTGTATAGAAACAGAATTTGCATACATTCTTGTTGGTTTAAAAGCATAGAGAAAGCCGATAGACTCGTTTTGAATCTATCGGCTTTAAATATCCTTATGAGAAACAGACATTTCGGTGGCGTTTTCTGCATTATATTTCTGTTAAAAGCTTAGCCTTCGTAATCGTCTTCATTTTCCCAGTTGTGGAAAACTTCCTGAATATCGTCATTATCTTCGAACATTTCAAGCATTCTTCCCATAGCTGTAATATCATCGGGATTGTCAAGTCTTGTATAAGTTGACGGTACATATTCAACCTCTGCCGAAAGGAATTTATATCCCTTTGCTTCAAGGTCGTCACGAATTGCGCCCATATCGTTAGGCTCTGTGCGAACATCAAAAACATCGCCGTCAGTAATGAAATCAACGGCACCCGCTTCAAGAGCGTCTTCCATAAGTTTGTCTTCGTCAACATTTTCTTTGTCAATTATAATAACGCCCTGACGATTGAACATAAAAGAAACACAGCCGGACTGACCCATATTACCGCCGAATTTATCAAAATAGTGGCGCACATCGCCGGCAGTACGGTTGCGGTTGTCGGTAAGTGCTTCAACGATTACGGCAATACCCGAAGGGCCGTATCCTTCATATGTAATGCTTTCATAATTGTCGGTATTGCCTTCGCCGGCAGCTTTTTTAATAATTCTTTCAATGTTGTCATTCGGAACATTTGCCGCTTTGGCTTTTGCTATAATATCCTTTAATTTTGAGTTGCCTGCCGGATCAGGTCCGCCTTCACGAACTGCAACGGCGATTTCTCTGCCGATTTTTGTGAAAACCTTAGCTCTGGCATTATCTGTCTTTTCTTTTTTACGCTTTATGGTACTCCATTTTGAGTGTCCTGACATAAAAATTTCACCCTCTATTAAAATTTACGCAAATCATTTTAGCACAGTTAAAATAATTTATCAAGTTTTTTATAGTTCATTTACATTTGCATTGCAATATGCTAAAATAAGCTCTATGAAAAATATTGAATTATTCCGAAACGAACACATTGAAACATTGGGAAATGACATTGGTGTAATAGTATCTGACGAGCATACTTTCGGCACCGATGCGATGCTTCTTGCTTATTTTTCAAATGCAAAGAGAAAAGATTTGGCTTGTGATTTCGGTACGGGTTGCGGTATTATTCCTCTGCTTTGGATACGCGACGGCAACTGCAGGACGGCATACGGGGTTGAAATTCAGGAAAAGGGATATATGCAGTTTTCAAGAAGTATTGAAATGAACTGTGTTTCTGACAAGGTGTCCGCAATCAATTCCGACCTGAAAGAACTAAAAGGCAAAGTGCCGTTCGGTGCGTTTGATCTGGTTACTATGAATCCGCCGTATAAAAAAGAAAACGCAGGAATCAAGAGCGAAAAGGATAATGAAAAAATCGCACGGCACGAAACACTGTGCACACTTGATGATATTTGTAAATCGGCGGCATCACTTTTGAAATTCGGCGGAAGATTTTGCCTTTGTATTCGCCCGGAAAGGCTTTTTGAAACAATGAAAAGTATGGCGGATTTCAAGCTTGAACCCAAGAGACTGAGATTGGTTACAAGCCGTGAGGGAGAAAAACCGTGGCTTTGTCTGATTGAATCAAAACTCGGGGGAAAGAGCGGATTAGTCGTCGAGAAGAATTTTATTTTATACAAAGATAATGATAAATATACTGACGAAATGAACGGTATTTTAAAGCTTTACAGGGAGGATTGAAATGACAGGTAAATTATTTGTGGTAGGCACGCCGATTGGAAATTTGTCAGATTTTTCTCCCAGAGCCATAGAAACTCTTGAAAGCGTTGATTTTATTGCGGCGGAGGACACAAGGGTAACACTTAAATTGCTTAATCATTTTGAAATTAAAAAACCGATGGTAAGCTATTTTGAACACAATCGCCGTGAGAGAGGCGAAATGATACTTGAAAGAATAAAAAACGGTGAGAATTGTGCCATTGTTACGGATGCGGGTATGCCGGCAATTTCCGACCCCGGTGAAGATTTAGTAAATTTATGTCTAAACGCGGGAATTAAAGTCGAAGCTGTTCCGGGACCGACAGCATTTGCCACAGCCGTTGCCGTCTCGGGACTGCCAAGCGGCAGATTTACCTTTGAGGGCTTTCTGAGTGTGAACAAGCCGAGCAGAAAAGAGCATCTTGAAAGCATAGTTGACGAGCGAAGAACAATGGTGTTCTACGAAGCTCCGCACAAGCTTTCCGCTACGCTGCGTGATTTTTATAAATATCTCGGCGACAGAAGAATTGCGCTGATAAAAGAGCTTACCAAAATTCACGAAACAGTTGAGAGAACTACGCTTAAAGAGGCATCTGAAAAGTATTCAAACGAAACACCTAAAGGTGAATTTGTCATTGTAATTGAGGGCTCAAAAGAGCCTGAAAAAGAAGAGATAACTCTTGAAGAAGCTGTAAAGCTTGCCAAAAAACTCGTTGAAAGCGGAATGGCCGTCAACGAGGCGTCAAAGGAAATTGCAAAGGAAACAAAGCATAAAAAAGGTGATATATACAAAGCTTTGTTAGGAGAATGATTATGGGAGAATATTGGTATTTATGGCTTATATTTGCCGTATTGGTTGTTGTAACTGCAGTTGTAATTGTATTTGCAAGCAAGGCTGTATCTTCGCACAATGAAGAAACAAAGAGAATACTTGCCGAACTCGACAGACTAAAAGCATTGAAAGATAAATACAAGGATTTAACACCCGAAAAAGTTGAAGCCGCAGAAAGCAAAGAACTGCTTGACGGCGTAAACGCGGTGCTTCAGGCAAGAATTGAAAAGGCAGAAGACGACAAAGTTGATGCTGAATTTGCATCATTTAACAATGCGCAAAAAAATGTATATGTTTTAAGTCTTTTTATTGAAGATGCCTGTGAAAATCTTTCTTCGTATTTTGACGACTTTAACATTGAGTTTGCAAAAATACTTCTTTCTGCACTTGAAACTGTCGGTGCAAAAGATATTCTTGCTTTAGCCGAAAAAGAATTTGAAATGTTTGATGATAACAACGAGAATGTATCTTTAGACAAGGGTCTAATAAAGAAAACCGACGAAGAATTTGCGGAAATTTATTCGGAAAACAGATTGCTTGAGCAAATTAAAACATATATCAAAAACAACATAGATAAATTTTAACTATAACGGTTAATTCTGTAAAAACGGGGAAAAATAACTTTACATTATTTGTAAAGGAGTTTTCTTTATGGAATTAAAAGGTAGCAAAACCGAAAAAAATCTACTTGCCGCATTTGCAGGTGAAACACAAGCAAGCGTTAAGTATAGCTTTTATGCCGAAAAGGCGAGAGAAGACGGTTATGAAGAATATGCCGCAATATTTGACGAAACGGCACACAACGAAAAAGAACATGCTGAAATCTGGTTCAAGCAGATTAACGAGGGTATGCCGACAACTCCCGAAAACTTAAAAGACGCTATTGCAGGCGAGCATTACGAGTGGTCGGAAATGTATAATGAATTTGCAAGCACCGCAAGAGAAGAGGGCTTTGATGAAATTGCCTTTCTTTTTGAAAACATCGCAGAAATAGAAAAGGAGCATGAGAAAAGATATCTCACACTCCTTGAAAAAATCGATAAAAACGAGGTGTTCTCCGGTGATGAAAATACATTGTGGATTTGTCGGAACTGCGGTCATATTCACAAGGGAAGTATTCCGCCCGTGAATTGTCCTGTTTGCACGAAGCCTCAAGCTTATTTCCAAATTAAGTTTTCAAATTATTGATAATTGACTCGGCTTCTTTTATGATTATCTTTTCGGAAGAGGAAATTACAGTTTTAATGCACAACGGCTCCGTAATATTCTTCGAGTGTTTCGGAGCCTGTTCCGAAATCAGATAGTTTTCTATCATTTCCGCTTTTGCCTTGCACAGGGAAGAGGCTGATTCCATAGGCAAACCTATCCAGCTTTTAGGAACATAACCTGCTTTTGCGGCAATGACTATCAGCTCATAAATACACAATGAAAAATAATTCTTTGACTGAGTGCCTTTGGTAACGTTAAGACTCGTAAAACGGTCATGAAGCATAGTAGCGGCTCTGAATAATGTGTTTGTGCGAAATTCCGAGTCGAATTCAATATCACCGTCTTCAAATTCTTCCTGAAACTGACGGCGTGTATCAATTTTACCAAGCAGATAATCACAGCTGACATCGTAATATGATGCGGCTCTCAAAAGAAAATCAAGTCCGCATTCGCGAATACCTTTTTCGTAGTGCGATAAAAGTGCCTGTGAAATTCCGAGCGCTTCGGCAGCGTCCTTTTGACTGACGCCTCTTTGAGTGCGCAATTCTGCCATACGGGTAGCAAACATATTAGCCATATAATCAATCCTTATACAAATAGTATAAGTATTTTAATCCAAAAACTACAATCTGTATATTGTTAATTATTACAAAATTTTCGGAGGAAAGTTATGAAAACATACAAAATTCATTTAATCAGACACGCCTTGACTGCTGAAAATACAGAGGGCAAGTACATAGGACAGACCGATGTTGACGCGTCCGAGGAGGGTTTAGAGCAGATTAGAAATCTTATGAATGAGGCTGAGGGTTATCCGAGAGCAGATGTTGTTATATCAAGTCCTCTGAAGCGTTGCTTGCAGACCGCAAAGGTGATTTATCCCGATAAAGAGCCTGTAATTATGGAGGATTTGCGTGAATATGACTTTGGTGATTTTGAGGGTTGCACAGCAGAAGAATTGAAAGATTTGGATACTTTCAAGCAGTGGATAGCGGGAACAGACCCTGATACGCCCGTACCTTTCGGAGAAAGTCAAAAAGAATTTAACAAGAGAATCTGCGAATGTTTTGTGAAGATAATTAACGGCATTATTATGTCGGGTGTCAATGATACGGTGGTAATTACTCACGGCGGAATTATTATGTCGTTGATGGCGGAATTTGCACTTCCCGAAGCACAGCAGCACGAATGGCTTACTCCTAACGGATGCGGCTATACGCTGAGAGTTGACCCTACGGTATGGAGAATGGGACAAAAGCTTGAAGCCTTTGCAGAATGTCCGCCTATTCCACAGCAAATCGATGCCGAAAGAGATATGTGGGATACCTTTGACTATGACCCCGACAAAGACGATTTTGACATAAGCGAATATGTCAACGATTATACAAATTACGAAGAACAGTAATTGCTCAGGCTTCGTTGCCTATCAGCTTTAAAACAATAACAGGCTTTTCTTTAACAGACCTTGGAGATTTAACTTTCAAGGTCTGTTTTG
>CAMFTS010000053.1 GCA_945988915.1 uncultured Clostridia bacterium | reverse complement strand
TATAATCCCTTAGCAACCTTTCCTTTAACAATTCATTTTCTTCTGCAAGTCTTGCTCTATCTTTATATATTTTCTTATTTGGTCCGATTATTCCGTTACGGTAAAAAGCAACAAGGAACATTCCGATTACCGCGCCTATTGAAGCCATAATGAAATCGACCATAGTATCAGTAAGGCCGTAATCAGACATAGGCACTGAATTCTGGAGTGCCAGACCGTAAACTCTGTCCATTGTAAATTCGTATATTTCCCAGCCAACTGCAATAAAACAAGAGAAGCCGAGGGCAAACAGTGAAGTCAATGCAGGAGAAAGTCGTCTTTTTCTGCCCTGAATTATAACTGCGAAATCATAAGCAAACCAAGCTGAAATGAATCCCGAAAAGAAATGCGTAACAAGGTCAAAGCTATGAAAATTCGTTCTGTTGTTAAGCGTAGAACCGATTACTACGCCGACAAATATGAACAGATTAAGCATAGTTTGAGTTAAATAGTCAACTCTTGTGATAAAAGAGAATCCGCCGAAAATTTGGAAAAAGTCCCAAAGATGTGTAAAAATTATGGCGAAAATTGCTTCGAGAAATTCAACTACCGAACCGTGAAACAATCCGTAAATTCCCCACAAAAGTATGCCTGTTCTTAATACAATCCACAATATTTTATGTGTCTTCGGAATGTATCCGGGTTTAAATCTTTCTTCCATTTAATAAAGTCCTTATCTGAATTTAGCTATCATACCGACTGTATTCTTACCGTCACTTTCAGCAGAACCGCCTACAAGGTCGCCGTTTGATGAAAGCGAAGCGCCGCAAGCGATGTATTCGCCGTTTGTCAGAACGCAGATATTTGTAAACCGGTCTTCGTTTGTTCCGCCGTAGCCCTGAATTGTATTTACCTTGCCGTCTTTATCCAATGTAACAACAAAGCCGTCGCTCAAGCCTTTATTTCCTATTGTCTTAAGATCACGGGTTGCAGAATAAGAATACCCGCACAATACAAAGGAGCCGTTTGAAAGTTGTTTGATTGCTGAGAAAGAATCATCGTCAGCCCCTCTGAATGCTGTATCCCAAACAAGTCCGCCGTCTGCGTTATATTTTACTGCGATTGCGTCATAACCGCCCTGATTGCCGAGCTTTTCAAGTGAATTATCGGTTGACTGTGAACGGCCGCAGATTACACAACCGTCATTCGTTGCAACTATATCACGGAAATTCTCAATCTTACTGCCGCCGTACTGCTTAACCCATTTACGTGTACCTTTTGCATCAAATTTAACAATTGCAGCGTCTGCCTTGCCAAAAGGTTTAAATGCGTTGTTGCCTTTTTTGGAAGAGAAGTTACCTACCGCATAAATTGAGCCGTCGTCTGCAACATCAACTGCTGTGAATGAGTCACCTGTGTCGCCTGTTGTATCGGCAAAAACGATTTCGCCGTCAGAATTGTATTTAACCAATACAGCTGCAGATTTACCGGCATTAAGTTTAAGAACAGAAGCGTTACCGTCATTAGAGGCAGACATACCTACAACTGCTACGCCTCCGTCGGGACATACGCTTACACCGCTGAAGCTGTCAGTCATTTTACCGCCAAAGTTTTTAACCCAATTAGTATCCCCTGTTGAGCTGAATTTATAAATAACGGCATCGTAATCTCCGTATCTGTCAAAACCGAGGTTGGTTGCGTTAGAATAACCGACTGCATAAATGTTACCGCTCTTGTCAACGGCAAGTGAATTAAGCGATAATGAGCCGTTGCCCGCAATGGCTTTCTGCCATTGAAGCTTACCGTTGCTGTTGAATTTCATAAGAAGCATATACGGAACTGTTGCATCCTTGGTAAGTCCGAGGAGCGTGCCGTCTTTTGAGTTCGTTTGTAACAGAGCGACGCAACCGCCGTCAGGTGTGGCAGCTGTATCTTTGAATTCATCATTGCTTGAACCGCCGAAGGTTGTGCCCCAGTTGGAGCTGTTGTTATCACCCGGCTTAACAGCGCCTGTTGTGTAAACAATTGTATAAGTAATTGTTGAGCCGTTAGAGTCAACTGCAACATTTCCTAAATAGTCGGTAACGGGAAGCTCTGTGATAATTCTATCGTTTTCAGGCGGAACAATAATATTTGTGCTTACAACATGACCTCTGTCATCTGTAACAATTTCTCCGTCCGATCTTGTAACAGGGATTTCAATTTCCTGCGGATAATAAACGATAGAAGTCTTTTCTTCACCGTTTTCATCATAAATTTTTTCACCCTGTGCATTTGTAACAGGAACAATTTCAGTTTCGAGAACAACCGTGATTGCTTCTCCGCTTTCATCGGTTACGGGAACGCCGTTTCTGTCTGTTACTACTACAACTTCCTTATAAATCATCTCTGTAACATATTCGCCTTTTTTGTTGGTTACGGGTTCGCCTGCCTCATCAGTTACTACCACAGGTGTACCCGGTCCTAATTTTTTCTTCTGACATGCAGGAATAAGCACAACTATAACAGCAAGAACCATTAAAGCAAATAATATAATCTTTTTGTTTTTATCCATAAAGTTCCAACCTCCGAAACTGTTTTTGAACATTAATATACATCATATATTCTAACACATCAGTTAATTAAATTCAACACATTTTATTGTAAAATAAATATTATACAAACTGTTTAAATTATGTTATTATTAGGTCAACCGATAATTTCAAATTTATTTTGGGGTGAAGCAATGAAAATTGATAATTCTTTACTTATACAGCTTGAATCGCTCAGTAAAATCGAACTTTCGGAATCGGAAAGAGAGCTTGCACGAAAAGATTTACAAAGCATATTGAATTTTATAGATACTCTTTCGGAGCTTACTACAGACGGCTTTGAAGAAAGCACTTCGGAAATTGTAAATTCCGTTCGGGAGGACGCTGTTACTGCCGCTCCGGACCGTGAGGCAATTATGCAAAATGCACCAAGTGTAAAAGAAGGATTTTTCGCTGTTCCCAAAGTGATTGAATGAGGTTGTATATGAAAAAGATTTGTGATATGACGGCGGTTGAAATTTCAACTGCAATTAAAGCAAAGGAAATTACCGTCACAGAAGCAGTTTTGGCATTTTTTGACGAAATAAACAAATATGACGGTATTCTTCACTGCTTTAACTGTACCGACAAAGATAAGGCGCTGAAAAGAGCCGTTGAAATTCAAAAGAAGATTGACAGAAAAGAGCTTACGGGATTACTTGCAGGTGTGCCTGTTGCAGTTAAGGATAATATATTGACAAAGGATTTTCCGACTACCTGCTCTTCTAAAATGTTAAATGATTTTATTTCACCTTACAACGCCACAGTTATTGAAAGATTACTGAACGAGGGCGCGATTTTGATAGGCAAGCTTAATATGGACGAATTTGCTATGGGCTCAACCACCGAAAGCTCTTACTCGGGTCTCACTCGCAATCCGTGGGATATTTCAAAAGTTCCCGGAGGCAGTTCGGGCGGTTCTGCCGCCTGTGTAAGCGCAAGGCTGTCCCCCGTTTCTCTCGGAACGGATACCGGCGGTTCAATCCGTCAGCCCTGTTCTTTTTGCGGTGTATCCGGACTGAAGCCCACCTACGGCAGTGTTTCCCGTTACGGTCTTGTAGCATATGCGTCTTCCTTTGACCAAATAGGTCCGATAGCTAAAGATGTTGATGACTGTGCCGCGCTTTATTCTGTAATTTGCGGAAAAGACGGGCATGACAGTACCGTCTCAGATATAGGTTTCGATTTCAAAAAGGTATCAGCCGACAACATTTCAAAAATGCGAATAGGTATTCCCGAACAGTTTCTCTGCGGAGAAATAAGTGAAGATGTAAAAAATGCTATTCTGAAAAGTGCCGAAGTTTTTAAGTATTCAGGTGCTGAAGTTGAAGTTTTCAGTATGCCGATACTTAAATATGCCGTTCCTGCGTACTATATCATTGCCTGCGCTCAGGCAAGTTCAAATCTCGCGCGCTATGACGGGGTTAAATTCGGATTTCGGGCCGAAGATTGCAATTCGCTTCAAGAGGTCTTCATTAACAGCCGTTCTCAAGGCTTCGGAATGGAAGTAAAAAGAAGAATTATGCTCGGCAGTTTTGTCCTGTCGTCAGGATTTTACGAAGCCTATTATAAAAAAGCACTTAAGGCAAAACGGCTTATTGAAAATGAATTTTTGAAAGCCTTTGAAAAGTTTGATATTATTCTTTCTCCCGTTTCGCCGACTACGGCAAATAAAATAGGTGAATTTGCTGATAATCCGTTAGGAATGTACCTTGGTGATATTTATACCGTGCCTGTAAATCTCGCAGGACTGCCTGCATTTTCCTGTCCCTGCGGATTCGACAAAAACAATATGCCGATAGGTATGCAGTTAATCGGCAAGCACTTTAAGGAAGAGGAAATACTCAGTGCGGCAAAAGCATTTCAGAATGTCACCGACTTCCGCAAGCGCGCTCCCGAACTCAGCTTCGGAGGTGAAAGCATATGAAATGGGAAACCGTAATAGGTCTTGAAGTTCATACTGAGCTTGCGACAAATACAAAGATTTTCTGCGGTTGCTCCGCAAAATTCGGTGCAGAAGCAAATACCGACATCTGCGAAGTTTGTACGGGTATGCCCGGCGCTCTTCCCGTATTAAATAAAAAAGTTGTTGAATACGCAATAAAAACAGGCATCGCAACGAATTGCGAAATCACCCGTTACACAAGATTCGACAGGAAGAATTATTTTTATCCCGACCTGCCGAAAGCGTATCAGATTTCCCAATTATACTTGCCGATTTGCCATGACGGATATATACGAATTGACACTCCCGAGGGTAAAAAAGCAATAAAGATACACGAAATTCATATGGAAGAAGACGCAGGAAAGCTCATTCACGACAAAGAGGAAAACTGCACGCTCATCGACTTTAACCGCTGCGGTATTCCCTTGCTTGAAATTGTTACCGAAGCAGATTTCAGAAATGCCGACGAAGTAATTGCTTTTGTCGAAAAACTGCGTGAAATTCTTCAGTACACCGGTGTTTCGGACTGCAAAATGCAAGAGGGCTCGTTGCGTGTCGATGTTAACCTTTCTGTCAGGCTTAAGGGGCAGGAAGACTTCGGCACACGAACAGAGATGAAGAATCTCAATTCATTTCACGAAATCCGCAGAGCAATCAGCTATGAAGAAAAAAGACAAATTGAATTGCTTGAAAAAGGTAAAAAAGTTTTACAGCAAACGCGCCGTTGGGACAACGCAAAAGGCGTCAGCGTCTCAATGCGTTCCAAAGAAGACGCAAAGGATTACAAGTATTTCCCGGAACCCGACTTACCTGCAATTCAAATCACCGACGAAATGCTTGAAAGCATAAAAGCATCAATGCCCGAGCTTCCCGAAAGCAAGCGAAAGCGTTATACTGATACATTCGGGCTTTCCGAATATGATGCACAGCTTTTAACAAGCGATGTTTATATATCCGAATTTTTTGAAAATACAGTCAGCTTGTCATCGGACTGCAAAGAAATTGCCAACTGGATACTTGGTGAGCTTTTAAGACTTTTAAAAGAGAACTGTATCGAAACAAAAAGTATTCCCGTTACGCCGAAAAACTTAATTGATATTATTCAGATGGTTAAAGAGAATAAAATCAATCGAACGACAGCAAAAGAGGTTTTTGAAAAGGTCTTTACCGAGTCTGTTGAGCCGATTAAATATGTTCAAGACAACAACTTACTTTTAATTACCGATTTTTCGCGCATAAAATCGGTAGTTGAAGAGGTAATCAGGGACAATGAAAAAAGTGTTTCGGATTACAAGTCAGGTAAGACTTCCGCCTTTGGTTTCATTGTAGGACAGACAATGAAAGCATTGAACGGCAAAGCTCCCGTTCAAGAGGTGCAAAAGATTTTAAAAGAGCGTTTAGGTTGACCGTGTAAAAGCAGGCACTTTTTGTGCCTGCTTTAGTTTTTCTTGTTGAAAAGCTGTAAATAAAAATAAGATACATCTCTTTTCGAGCTTTTTTGCTTGTTATTTAAAACGATTTATGGTAAAATGAATTAATTATATATCAAAAAACTTTTTTCGGAGTTGAGAATTTTGGCAACACTCTCAAATGTAAAAAGAATCGTTGTTAAAGTCGGTACATCTACACTTACATACGACACGGGAAAAACGAACATACGGCGTATGCACAAGCTCGTTTCCGTGCTTTCCGACATCGTTAATTCGGGAATTGAAGTTGCACTTGTAACTTCGGGTGCCATAGGCGTAGGTGTCGGCAGATTAGGGCTTAAAGAACGGCCCGAAGACACCCCCGGCAGACAGGCGGCAGCCACTGTCGGTCAGTGTGAGCTTATGTTTATGTACGATAAGCTTTTCGGAGAATACGGACATACCGTAGGTCAGCTTTTAATTACAAAAAGCGATGTTGAAAATGACGAACGCAGAGAGAACCTCATCAATGCATTCCAGAAGCTTTTTGAATACGGCGCCGTTCCGATTGTAAACGAGAATGACTCTGTCGCAGTTGACGAAATAGTTTACGGCGACAATGACAGCCTTTCCGCCATTGTTGCTAAACTTATCAGTGCAGACGCTTTGATTATTCTCACCGATATTGACGGTCTTTATGACGCAAATCCGAATGAAGACGAAAACGCAAAGCTAATCCCTGTTGTTAAAGAAATTAACGATGATTTGTTTGAAATTGCAGGCGGTCACGGCTCACGCTTTTCAACGGGCGGAATGGTAACAAAGCTCCACGCCGCACAAATTGCAACAGCTTCGGGAATCGATACAATAGTTATGAACGGAAGCGCTCCCGAAGACATATACAAAGCACTTGACGGCAAGCAAATAGGCACATTCTTTATCGGCAAAAAGGATTGATTGTATGAATGACACAGAAATACTCGGCTTAAAGGCAAAGCAAGCTGAAAAAATGCTTGCGATTGCGAGTACAGAGCAGAAAAACAAAGCGCTTGAATTTATGGCAAAAAGTCTTCGTGACAACTGCGGACAAATATT
>CAMFTS010000052.1 GCA_945988915.1 uncultured Clostridia bacterium | reverse complement strand
GAAACGGAGGTAACGTGATGAAAAGAACATATCAGCCTAAAAAGCGTCATCGTCAGATGGAGCACGGTTTCCGTAAAAGAATGTCAACAAGAAACGGAAGAAAAGTACTTGCTCGTCGCAGAGCTAAAGGCAGAAAGCAGTTGTCTTACTAATATTTTGTAAATGAGTACGGTAACATTAAATCGTAATTGTGATTTTAAGCGTCTTTATTATAAGGGCAAATCTTATACAAATCCTGCACTGGTTGTTTATTTAAAGCCTAACGGTGCGGGAATTTGTCGTATAGGAATAACTGTAAGCAAAAAAATAGGAAATGCAGTTGAAAGAAATCGCTGTAAAAGAATTATCAGAGCAGCTTACAGAAATGTGTCACCACTAATTAAAGGTAATTGGGATTTTATATTTGTTTCAAGAACTAAAACAAAGTATCTTAAAAGTACAGACATCGAAAAAATTTTGACTGAAATACTCCAAAAAGCGGGTGCCGTTAAATGAAAGAAATCGCTATAAAAATAATAAGATTTTATCAGCGTAAAATTTCTCCGCTTTTTCCACCGAGATGCAGATATTATCCTACCTGCTCTCAATATGCGCTTACAGCCATTGAGAGATTTGGCATTGTAAAAGGTGGTTTACTTGCAGTACGGCGACTTATGAGGTGCAATCCCCTCTTTCCCGGAGGAGTGGATTTGGTACCGGAAAAAAAAGTAAAAAACAAAAAATAAAATGCAAACAGCATTTTGTTCGGAGGAACATAAATGACCAAAATTTATGAAATATTGGGAATTCCTTTTGGATTCGTTATTTCACTGTTTTATGCATTAACGGGAAATTACATTTTATCAATTTTTTGCTTATTGTTAATTGTAAGAGTTTGCTTACTTCCATCTGCAATTAAGCAGCAGAAGAGTGTTGCCATGCAGCAACGTCTTCAGCCAAAGCTCAGAAGAATCAGAGAAAAGTACGGTAACGATCAGCAAAAAATACAGATGGAAACACAAGAACTTTATCAAAGAGAAGGTTATTCCGCTATGGGTGGCGGTTGTCTTCCTATGCTCATTCAGCTTCCTGTTATGTTAGGACTATATCAGGTTAATCTGCATCCGTTCTCTTGGATTTTAAAAATTCCGGATTCAGTAGTTGAACAGTTAAAAACTCTTGGTATTGCACTTGGTACAAATACCTATGAAAAGAGCACTTACAGAGCTGAACTTACAGCTTTGATGAATTGGGACAAGCTTGATTTATCTTCAGTTTCAGGTCTTACACAGGAACATATTGATAAAGTTGAGCTGTTTATCAGCAGATTCAAATTTTTAGGTTTGAATCTTGCACAGACCCCGGATTTTAAGCATTTTGATATCTTTTGGATAATTCCGATTGTTTCGGGAGTTATTGCTTTAGCAACAAGCATTTATTCTTTACAGCGTCAGAAAAAGACTAATCCTGATATGGCTAAAAATCCGTCAATGGGTTGTATGATGTTGACTACACCGATAATGCAGATTTATTTTGCATTTCTTTTCCCGATAAGCATCGGTATTTATATCATTATGTCATCTGCTCTTTCATTTGTTCAGATGATTATATTGAATCATGTATATGAGCCTAAAAAGGTTCTTGCAAAAGCAATGATTGAAGAAACGATTTATCGTCGTTCAAAAGAAGAATATACTAAGAAAATTAATAAATTTAAACAGAACTAACTCCTTATTCAGTAGGTGTAAAATATGATTAAAGAATGTATAAAAACTGCTCCGACCATAGAAGAAGCAAAACAGGCTGCTCTTCTTGAACTCGGACTTTCAGAAATGGATCTTTATAATGTTGAAGTTCTTAAAGTTCCTGAAAAGAAAATATTAGGCCTGTTCGGCGGTTCGCCTGCCGAGGTTAAAGTTACTGTTGAAGTAGCTGATGAAAAACCGACAGAAAAAGTGTCTCCCACCGAAAAATCAAAGACAAATAATAAAGAAAAGCCTGCTCAAAAATCAACAAAAAAGCCACAGCCTAAAGAAGAGAAGACTAAAGTTGAGGTAGTTGCAGAGGAGAGAAAAGAATCTCTCAAACCAACTGATGAATATAACAGCACTGCCGAATATATTAAGGAAATTATTTTCGGTCTCGGTATGGAAAAGTGCGATGTTAAGGTTTTTGCCGATGACGAAGAAATTTGCTTTGAACTTGATTGCGGTGATGATTACGGTCTTGTAATCGGAAGACGCGGAGAAACTCTTGATGCTATTCAGTATCTTGCAAGAATGGTTGCAAATAAAGGTATTCAGGGCTATAAGAGAGTATCAATCAATGTCGGCAATTACCGTGAAAAGAGAGTTGCGGTTCTTGTTTCTCTTGCTAAGAAAACAGCTATTCGTGCAGTTAAGAGCGGCAGAAATATTGCTCTTGAGCCTATGAATCCATATGAAAGAAGAATTATTCATACAGCTGTTCAGGAGATTAACGGTGCGACTTCTTATTCAACAGGTGCTGACCTTGACAGACGGGTAATTATTGCTCCCGAAAACGGCGGAAAAGGTAATTACGGATATAAAGACAGAAGCAGAAACAACAGAGACAGAAGACCGAAAAGAGAAGCTTATGTCCCTGAAATTTCTGAAAACCGTGAAAAGAAAAGCGACTATTCAGGAGCTTCACTTTACGGAAAAATTGAAGTTAAAAAAGACGAAGAATAAGAGGGTAATCCCTCTGGTGAAAATCGGGTGGGAGATTTCCTGCCCGATTTTTTTATAAAAGAGAGGTGAGAAAATGAGCACGATTGCAGCAATTTCCACAGGTCAGGCGGCAGGCGGAATAGGAATTGTCAGAATTTCAGGCGAAAATGCCTTGTTTGTAGCCGATAGAATTTTCAAAAGCGTATCAGGTATAGAATTAAATAAACTGAGTGGCTACAGAGCAACATTCGGAAAGGTTTATTTTGATAATAAACCTATTGATGAAGCAGTTGCGCTTGTTTTCAGAGCACCAAAAAGCTATACGGGAGAAGATACGGTTGAAATTTCCTGTCACGGCGGCTTGCTTGTTACAAAGCAGGTATTGAGAGCTGCTTTACAAAACGGAGCAGTTCCGGCTGAACCGGGGGAGTTTACAAAACGGGCTTTTCTTAACGGAAAAATGGATTTAACACAGGCAGAATCCGTTATGAATATTATTTCAGCAAAATCAGAGCAAGCCAAAGCTGCAGCGCTTAATACTCTTGACGGTGCGTTATTCAAGAAAATTTCCGAGATTTCGCTTTCACTTAAAAGACTTGCAGCGCAGATGGCGGCATGGATTGATTATCCCGATGAAGAAATAGAAGATTTAACTGATGAAAACATAACAAATGTGCTGAAAAGTGCCAAAAATGAGTTGAATATTTTACTCTCACGATTTGATGCGGGACAAGTAATAATTGAAGGTGTTGAAACTGCAATAATAGGCAGACCAAATGTAGGAAAATCAACATTGATGAATATGATGGCAGGATATGAGAAATCAATAGTTACATCTGTTGCCGGAACAACGAGAGATATTGTTGAAGAAACTGTTACTTTGGGTAACATAGTTTTGCGTCTTGCCGATACTGCGGGTCTTCACGAAACTGATGATACAGTTGAAAGAATAGGCGTTGACCGAACCAAGCTGAAGACGGGCAGAGCATCTTTAATTCTTGCAGTTTTTGATTCCTCAAAGGAATTAAATGAGGAAGATGAAGAAATATTTAAGCTTTGCGAGGGAAAAAACGCAATAGCTGTTATAAATAAGACGGATCTTAAAACAAAAATAAATGCTGAAAAAATAAATGACCTCTATAAAAATGTAGTTTATATATCCGCAAAAGAACAAAACGGTATGACAGAGCTTGAAAAAGCTATCGAAAAAACGCTCGGAACGGAGAATTTTGACACAACAGCTGCTGTTCTTATGAATGAAAGACAGTACACCTGCTGTCAGACAGCGTTTAACAGTCTTGATGAAGCGCTTGACGCTTTAAATTCAGGAATGACGAGAGATGCTATAAATGTTAACATAGACGTTGCTGTTGAAAATCTTGACATTTTAACGGGAGAAAAAGCAACAGAAAGCGTTGTTAATGAGATTTTCTCTCAATTCTGTGTAGGTAAATAAAGTTTCACGTGAAACATTTGGAGTATAGATATGGAGTATTTTGCAAAAGAATATGATGTTGCGGTTATCGGTGCAGGCCACGCAGGTATTGAAGCTGCACTTGCATCGGCAAGACTTGGGGCAAAAACAATCGTATTTGCCATAAATCTTGATTCAATAGGAAATATGCCATGCAATCCGTCAATCGGCGGAACATCTAAAGGGCATCTTGTCCGTGAAATTGATGCCCTCGGCGGTGAGATGGGCAAGGCCGCAGACAAAACTCAAATTCAGACAAGAATGTTGAACAGGGGAAAAGGTCCTGCGGTTCATTCTTTGCGCGCGCAAATTGACAGAAGAGAATACTCTAAATATATGAAACATACTCTTGAACTGCAAGAAAATCTTGATGTTAAACAAGCCGAAATTGTCGATTTAAAAAGAACGGAAGACGGAAAATGGCAGTTAAAGACTATGCTTGAAGCGATTTATTCTGCAAAATGCGTCATTCTTGCGACAGGTACTTTTTTAGGCGGACGAATATATATCGGTGAAGTTTCATTTGAGAGCGGACCTGACGGAATGTTTCCTGCAACTAAGCTTTCACAAGCCTTGAAACAAATGGACATTCCGCTTAGAAGATTTAAAACGGGTACTCCGTCGAGGGTTAACAGAAGAAGTGTGGATTTTTCTGTACTTGAAAAGCAGGAGGGCGATGAAACAAACACGCCATTTTCTTTTGAAACGAA
Organism: uncultured Clostridia bacterium; assembly: GCA_945988915.1. Taxonomy (GTDB): domain Bacteria; phylum Bacillota; class Clostridia; order Oscillospirales; family Acutalibacteraceae; genus Fimenecus. Next base: position 2,166 of record CAMFTS010000052.1, on the reverse strand, counting down.
GGAAACTCCTGAAAACAAATCCTTCTGTTATATAGCATATACAAATGACGATACAAAAGAAGTGATACTTAAAAATCTTCACCGTTCACCGTTATACAGTGGCAAAATTGAGGGAGTAGGCCCGCGTTACTGTCCGAGTTTTGAAGATAAAATTGTCAGATTTCCTGATAAATTAAGGCATCAATTTTTTATTGAGCCATGCGGACTTGACACAGAGGAATTGTATTTACAGGGAATGTCGTCTTCATTGCCTGAAGATGTTCAGCTGAAATTCTTAAGAACTATTAAAGGCTTAGAAAATGTCGAAGTTATGAGAACGGCATATGCTATCGAATATGACTGTGTTGATCCGCTTGCACTTAAACCCAGCCTTGAATTTCTTGACCTTGACGGTCTTTTCGGTGCCGGTCAGTTTAACGGCTCGTCAGGCTACGAAGAAGCGGCTGCGCAGGGACTTATTGCAGGAATTAATGCCGCACTTAAAGTGAAAGGGGAAGAGCCGTTTATTCTTGACAGGGCATCTTCCTATATCGGCACGCTGATTGATGACCTTGTTACAAAAGGCTGTATGGACCCTTACAGAATGATGACTTCAAGAAGCGAATACAGACTTCTTTTAAGGCAGGATAATGCTGATATCAGATTAACGCCTTACGGATATAAGTTAGGTTTGATTTCTGAAAAAAGATATAATGCTTTTCAGCTTAAAATGCAGTTGATAAAGGATGAAATGCACAGAGTTGAGGAAACAACGATTCATGTCAGCGATGAATTGCAGGAATTACTTGTTTCACGTGGAACGGCACCGTTGAATAAAGGCGTTAAGTTAGTTGAACTTATAAAAAGACCGCAGTTAAGCTATGAAGATTTGGCACCGTTTGATACAAACCGTCCTGAATTGCCCGAAGAAATATTTGAACAAGTTGAAATTGCACTTAAATATGAGGGTTATATCAAGCGTCAGCAGGCACAGATCAATGAAATGCGCCGTCTTGAGGTTAAAGTATTGCCCGATGAAATCGATTATAATGTGATTGAAGGCTTACGCCTTGAAGCAAGAGAAAAGCTGACAAAAATAAGGCCACACAATGTCGGACAGGCTTCAAGAATTTCAGGTGTTTCGCCGTCTGATATTTCGGTTTTACTTATTTATTTAAGTAAGATGGGCTTGTAAAGAGGTTATTATGTTAAACAAGGATTTACTTTTTAATACAATAGAAAAGTTTGATATAAGTCTTGATGAGTTGTCATATGAAAGACTTGACAAGTATGCCGAAATGCTTGTTGAAACAAATAAAAGTTTTAATCTTACTGCCATTACGGAGCCTGATGATGTTACGCTCAAGCATTTTGCAGACTGTCTTGTACTTTTTAAATTTGTCGATATTCCTAAAAGTTCGAAAGTTATTGATGTCGGAACGGGAGCAGGATTTCCCGGTCTCGTTTTGTTACTTGCCCGGCCGGATTTAAAGATGACATTTCTCGATTCGACAAAGAAAAAACTCGGGTTTATAGAACAAGTGTTGAATGAAACCGGGGTAAATGCCGAAATTCTTCACGCAAGAGCCGAAGAGGCGGGGAAAAATGCGGAATTCAGAGAAAAATTTGATTTTGCCACAGCAAGAGCAGTTGCAAATCTAACTAATCTTTCAGAATATTGTTTGCCGTTTGTTAAAGTCGGCGGAAAATTTATATCAATGAAATCTGCGTCAGCTGACGAAGAAATTAACGATGCAAAAAAGGCTGTCAGCATACTCGGCGGAAAAATAGTTGAGAATAATTTGTTTGATTTAGTCGAAAATACACCGCGCAGAATTTTAATTTTAAAAAAGATTTCGCAAACTCCGACAAAATATCCGCGCCCGTCTGCAAAGATTGCAAAAAGCCCTATAAAATAAGCTCGAAACATATTAAAACCCGTCATTTTCGGGCATACGAAATTTCTTTACAAATATACCTCCTTGGTGCTATCCTAAATTCACAGGACAAGCACTGAGGAGGTGTTTTTGTGAAAACAGAAAAAATAAAATGCGCAGCAGAGGTCTATAACATTCCTCAGGATATGATAGATCCTAATCCTGATCAGCCGAGAAGAAGATTTGACTTTGATGAGCTTGAAGGCTTAGCCCAATCCATCAGGGAAAACGGAATTTTACAGCCTATTAC
>CAMFTS010000051.1 GCA_945988915.1 uncultured Clostridia bacterium | reverse complement strand
TTTGGTGCAGGAGATGGGACTTGAACCCACACGAACTACGTTCACAGGCTTCTGAGACCTGAGCGTCTGCCGATTTCGCCACTCCTGCAAATATTCTGACACTTCAAAGTGCTTAAATATACTATCATTTTACTTCTTCGTTGTCAACAGAATTTGTAATATTGAAATTATTCTTTAAATACTCTGCGACCCCGTTTTCTTCGTTTGAAGGAATGATACCGTCTGCAGCGTCTTTAAGTGCTTCTACGGCGTTATTAACGGCATACTTCTCTTCGGCAACATCAAACAGGGAAAAGTCATTGTAGTTATCGCCGAAAGCAACAACCTTATCAGCTTTAATGTATTCTTTTACCGTCAAAAGACCGTTCGCTTTAGACGCTTCTTTGTTGAATACCTCTAAAAACCAATATGGAGTGTATGTGTCCTTATAAAAGGAGTATCCGACTTCTGAAAGCATGTCTAATTCATTCTTTATGATAACTAAATCATCATACTCATCACAAAGGCTTATGAAAATAGGCTTGTATTCTTCCGGTATTTCATATCTGTCTGCTTTCTGAACCAAACCTCTGTGCATTTTATTTCGGCTTTCATAATACTGTTTATGTTCTTCAAGTTTTAAATCCGTAAATATTATTTTGTAATCTTCTTTAGCTTTATTAAAGAAAAATGCGAACGGAGCTTTGTTGTTTTCTTCAAATATTTTTATAATGCTGTAAAAATTTTCACTTGATAAGCTTAGGTATTTTACCGTCGTTTTATTATTATAATCATAAATGACAACACCGTTTTGCAAAACAGCAGGAGCCGTTATGTTTACGCCGTCGAGCAACTCGCTTGCAGAAATAACACTTCTTGCCGTTGCGACAGAGAAGAGCAAGCCCTTGCGAGAAAGTTCGTTTATTATTCTTTTGCTTTCCTCTGAAACGACACCTTTATCATTCAAAAAAGTACCGTCCATATCAGTTAAATACAATGTTCTCATTTTATCACTGTTGCTTCGTCATTATCGTGAGCAGCTGTACCGTTAAATCTTACAAATTCAACATCGGGACAGTTCTCACCGTAGAAAGCGTGTGCATAATCATCGCAGATATTGCCCCATTTGACGCTTGATTTCATAACGGTAATGTTGCTTGCATTCTTTACAAAAAAGCCTGAATTCCTGCTTTTTTCAATTTCTTTATTAAGGCCGGGACGCATATCATAAAGACCGGTTTCCCATTTTGAAGTCTTTGTCAATTCAACCTGAACATTTTCAAATGTGATATTTTCAATCATATTATCTTCAGTTCCGTGAATGAGAACACCGTTTTCGCCCTTGCAAGTGATATTTGAGAATCTGATATTTTTTATGTGACCGGATTTTGTGTTTTCATCACGGTTAAAAGTCGTAATTACAATAGGCTCGGCAGTTCCCCACCAATCAGGGCAGAAACGGCGAGTTTCGATAATTATGTTTGAATAGCTGACATTTTCAACATTACCGCCGTCACGAATCTGAATAGAAAGGCCGCGGTTACTCTTTGAAATAATACAGTTACTTACAAGTACATTCCTGAAATCACCGACTCCCTCTGTACCGATTTTAATTGCGGCAGAGGTTGAAATAAGAGTGCAGTCGGAAATAATAATATTTTCGCACGGACCGTATTCGGCATTGCCTTTAGAAGTCTTTAAGCAGATACAATCATCGGCACATTCAACATGACAGCCGAGAATTCTGACATTTGAACAGTGGTCGGGATCAATACCGTCAGAGTTTGCAACATCAAGGTCATTTAAAATTCTGATCTTTGAAATTAAAACATCATCACAGCCTGCCGGATGCAAAGTCCAGAACGGAGCGTCAATAATTGTAATATCTTTAAATGAAATATGATTACTTTTTTCAACATAAATAACTGTCGGACGCGGATAAAAATTGCCCGTTACATAATATCGGTCTTTTCTCTCAACGAAGGAGTGACCGTTAGCGTCAATAGTTCCTTCACCTGTAATTGAGCATCCGTCAGCTTCAAAGCCGTAAATAAAGCAGAAAGACGGCTTGCCTGTTACGGGGTTTCCTATAAGAGTATTAGTTTTATCGTTTATGAAATTACAGGGACGAAAATACTCGTTGATATCATTTGTTGCCTTAAGACGAGAGCCTTTCTGCAAGTGAAGCTCAACATTTTTCTTAAGGATAACAGAGCTTGAATAATATGTCTTGCCGCTTTCAAGGACGACAGTACCTCCGCCTGACTTTTCAGCCTCATCAATAGCAGATTGAATTGCTTTTACATCATTTGTATTGCCGTCACCGACAGCGCCGTAATTTTCAGGAAAAAAGAATTTCATAATTTGCTCCTAACAGTTTTATTCATTAAATAATTCCTCTGCTTTTTGCATAGTCTTGTTTGCAACAGGAATAGCAACCGAACTTCCGCCTCCGCCGTTTTCAACTACAACGACTATTGCAAGCGGTAAATCGTTGCGCTGAGAAAAGCCAACAAACCAAGCGTGCGGTCTGAGACCTCCGTCTTCGGAGCTTACTTCAGCTGTACCTGTTTTACCGCACATTTCAAGACCTTTAAATCTGTAATCACCGTAATTATTTACAACATCGGAACGCAGTAATTCATTAAGCTTTTGTGCAGTTGACTGTGTAAACATAGGGTCAAGCATTTCTGTTTTGCCTTTGAAGACGGTTTTGCCTGTCGGTGATGTTATATTTTTAATGAAATACGGAACAGGGGAGGTACCGCCGTTTGCAACAGCACCAACAATCATAAGCATATGGCACGGATTAACTCTTGTAGTGTATTGTCCTATACCCGCCCAGCCTAAATCAAGCTTTGAAGCTTCTGCTAAGTTGAATGAGCTTTTGGCAAGAGTTATATTTCCTACGATATAGCTTTTGCCGAATCCAAGAGCTTGAGTGGTTTGAGTCAGTTTTTCCGAACCTAATTCAACAGCAATTTGAGCAAAAGCACTGTTGCAGGATTGATTAAGCGCTTTTTCAAAGCCTAATGTATAGTGAGTTGAAAGGCATTTTACAGAACTGCCGTCAATTTTATATTCGCCCTTACATTCAAAGCTTCTTGTGTTAATATCCGGAATATTATCAATAGCACTTGCCGCAGTGATTACCTTGAAAGTTGAACCCGGTGTATAGACGCCGGAAAAGAATCTGTTAAGATAAACACCGTCATATTCACCGTTTTTATCATTATTTATAGATTGTGTCGGTTTGTTTTGAATATCAAACGACGGCTTAGAAACAACGCAGTACAATTCACCGGTTTTGTAGTTATATACACCGACAGTACCCTTGTTTGAACCTAATGCTTCATATGCTGTTCTGCAAAGCTCTGCATTTACGGTAAGCTGAATATCACTGCCTTTTCCGTACTTCTTCAAGTCATATATACCGTCAAATATGTTGTATCCGGTAAGCACATCCTTGTATGAAGTCTGAACTCCGCTTGCTATATAACCTTCGGAATCTCCGACTATATGGAGCGTAGCGGTTCTGATGGATTTCGACTCGTTATATACTCTTTTTCCGTCAACGGTAGCCGCGAGTATTGCGCCGCTTTCATCGGTTATACTGCCGGCAGTAGTCAGTGTGCTTGACGAGTAAATGTGTCTGTTTGCTTTTTTCATTGACCAGGAATCCGCATTCAAAAAGAAAGTGTAAAGAAGAAAGGCGAGTCCGCATATAAAGGCAACAGTCATAAGATAAAGCACCCAGGCTCTGCGCGAAATAGATTTCATTCTTTATCTCTCCTTTCAGAATTTATAAAAATCAGTCTTTAATTATTTTATCGTAACGCTTATATGTTTTTACATCTATTGCTTTGATAAGAGCTACCAAGCCCCAACAGCACATCATACTTGAACCGCCGCGGCTGATGAACGGAAGGGTAACACCGGTCCAAGGCAATAGGTCCGTAACGCCGAAAACATGCAATGCTGTTTGAAAAAGCAGAAGCGCAGAGGCAGCACAGGCAGCTATTGCATAAAAAGACGACCTTGCCGCAACGGAATACCTGATACTGTAAACTACTAAAGCGACAAAAGTAAGTAAGACCGTAAATGCAATAATCATTCCGAATTCTTCGCAGACCATACCGAAAGCAAGGTCTTCTGTCGCAGCATAAACATATCTTAACTTTCCGTTGCCGAGCCCTAATCCGAACAGACCTCCGCTTACGGAATAAATAAGCAGTCTGACTTGCTGATATCCCTTATCATCGGCGAATTCCCAAACATGACGGTATGAGGCGAATCTGTTTGCTACATAAGGCTTGAAGGTCAGAACGCCTATGCCGCCCATAAGCGCACCCGTGCAAATAAGAAAAATAGTTTTTATATCGCCTGAACGCAAAAACGCAATTATTACAAAAGTAAAGAAGAAAATAAGCGCTGTTCCGAAATCCCTCATTAAAAAGAGAATTCCTATACAAGCAACTGCAAAAATAATGTATTTTGTAAGAAGCTTTGTTGACTGAAGATTTTCAAGTGTAGCCGCGCCGACGAAAATAAATGCAATCTTTATCAATTCAGAAGTCTGAATTGACAGCAAGCCGTTGCCGAGAATAATCCAGTTCCTTGCGCCGTTTATTTCTTTAGCAAAAATCAAAGTGAAAACTAAAGCGGCTATCGATGCGACAGCAACAGGGATTCTAAGTTTAATGACTCTGTCAATATCACTTAAAATCCAAAGAAGAACAATAAATACGCCTATTCCGAGGAAAACGGCAATTAACTGCGTGTAAGCTTTGTCAGGATAAACACTTGTCGTCAATGCTAAGCTTATTCCCGAAAGGAAAAAGGCAATCAGTTCTACTTCAAAGCTTTTTCTTCGAAGAATTCCCGCAAAGACAAGGAAATATACCCATTCAACGAGAATATAAGCTCCGAAAACAATATAAATAGTTTCTTTAACTAATTTTTCGCCGCCGTTTAATAGAATTTGTCCGGCACAAAACACCTGAAAAGCAGTAATAAGAACAAGAAGAAAAGTCCAGTTTACAGGTTTTCTGTAACGGTATTTTCTTTTAGAATTTTTAACAGACACTGATTTCCCTCCTTATTCTCTGAACATAAATCTGTATTCACCGACCGAAATTATATCTCCGTCATAAAGCGGATATGCACCGATTACAATTTGTCCGTTTAAATATGTTCCGCTTTCAGAATCAAGATCGGCAATCATCCAACCGTTTCTTGTCAGATAAACCTCAGCGTGTTCTTTTGAGATGTCGTGCATAGGAAGACAAATATTACAGTTACTGTCTTTGCCGATAAGACAACTGCCGCTTAGGTAATAGGCACTGTTGTCAGAGAGGTTTACAAGTCGCTCGGCATTTGTGTAGTCTCTGACAGAGCTCTCTTCGTCTTCGCTCATAGCACCGTAGCCGTTTGAAGAAAATGTCATAACGGCGTTACCGAAAGAAACAGTATCTCCGTCAAATATCTTTCCGGCATGTCTTATTTGTTCACCGTTTAAATACACTCCTGTTCTTGAGTCGGTATCAAAGATATACCAGCCGCCTTTACGCAAAGCAAGAACTGCATGAAAACGCGATACTGTTCCGTAATTCTTTAATGAAATGTCACAAGAACGGCTTCTGCCGATAGATGTTTCCCAGTTTTCTATTTCGATTTCGCTGTCGTCTGCAAGGTCAATAAGCTTTGCCATAACTTCGCGTCTCGGTCTTGATCTGAAAAGAGAAAAAACACAGCGCAAAAGTATTACTACGGCAATTATTGCAAATACATAGCGAACAAGATAGTCAAATTGTTCAAGAAAAAAATCCATAGTTTTCTCCTTTAAAAGCATATACTAATAGAATACAATTATTTGTTCTAAAAGTCAATAAAACGCTGTTATCATTCTTGACACTTAACAAATAAAATTATATACTGAATTTACAGAAAACTGAGGGAGCGTAATTATGAAAATTCAGAAATCATTATACGGAAAAACCAAAGACGGCAGAGAAGTTTATTCTTTTATAATTTCTAACGAAAGCGGAGCATATATTGAGCTTGTTTCGTACGGCGCAACACTTAATAAAATCGTTGTACCCGATAAAGACGGCAAACTTGCGGATGTCCTTGTCGGCTTTGACACTATGGAAGGACAGGAGCTTTGTACGGATTCTCAGGGCAGAACGGTAGGCAGAGTTGCTAACCGTATTGCAGGCAAGGGTTTTGACCTTGACGGTAAGAATTATCAAATCACAAAGAATGTTGACGGAAAATTCACTCTTCATTCAAATCACGAGTACGAAATTGCTGTTTGGAATGATGAAATTATCGGTGATAACAGTGTTAAATTCACATATCACAGTCCGAACGGTGCAGAAGGCTTTCCGGGAGAGGTTGACAATGAGGTGACCTTCTCTTTCAGTGAAGACAATGAAGTTAAAATCAGCTATAACTGTGTTCCGAGCGAAAAATGTCCTCTTAATATTACAAATCATGCATATTTTAACCTTGACGGCTTTGACGGCGGAAAAATTCTTGACCACATTGTAAAGTTTTATTGTGACGCATATACGCCTACGGATTCAGACGCTATTCCCACAGGCGAAATCAGAAGTGTCGAGGGAACGCCGTTTGATTTCAGAAATGCAAAGAAAATAGGAAAAGATGTTGATGCTGATGACGAACAGCTTATCATAGGAAGAGGATATGACCACAATTTCCAAATTGAAAACTACGACGGCTCTTTGAAGCTTTATGCAGAGGTCAAATCTGAAAAGAGCGGCAGAATTATGGAATGTTATACGGATCTGCCCGGAGTCCAGTTTTATATCGGCAACTTTATGGACGGAACGCAGACAGGTAAAGAGAGTAAGCCTCTCACACACCGTTCGGGATTCTGCCTTGAAACTCAGTATTTCCCGGATGCTGTAAATCATAAAGAGTTTATTCAGAATGTTTTTTCACCGGATAAACCCTTTATTTCAACATCGGTATATAAATTTTCAAAATAAAGATTTAACGGAGTTTTGAATTATTATTTCAAAACTCCGTTTTTGTGATACAATAGTTTTGCTGTCTCTTATACACATCTGACGCTGCCGACGATACTCCTTGTGTA
>CAMFTS010000050.1 GCA_945988915.1 uncultured Clostridia bacterium | reverse complement strand
GCAGTTCAAGATATTCTTAAGATACTTAACAGGCGTTATAAATGTGCTGAAATTGTATTTTTCCCTGCACAGGTACAAGGTGATAATGCAGTTGAACAGTTAATTGAAGGAATTAGGACAATGAATTCTCAAAATGCTGCTGATGTTATTATAATCGGCAGAGGCGGCGGTTCGATTGAGGATTTGTGGGCATTTAACAGTGAAGAATTAGCGCGTGAGGTATTCAAGTCGAAAATTCCCGTTATTTCAGCTGTCGGTCACGAAACCGATTTTACAATTATTGATTTCGTTGCCGATTTGCGTGCGGCTACTCCGTCTGCGGCGGCTGAGCTTGCAGTTCCGGACTGTAATGAACAGACAGCTTATATAAACAAACTGAAAGCAAGTCTTAAAAACTGTGTTATTTCCAAGTTGAATTTCGAAAGAGAGCGTTTTGATTCTGTTTCAAATAAGTCTTGTTTGGTTTCACCTGAACAGATGATTGATTATGAACGATTAATACTTGATAAATATTCATCTTCTTTGTATAATTTAGAAGAAAATTTACGGGCTGAAAACAGAATGAAATTCTCATTGCTTGTTTCAAAATTAGATGCTTTAAGTCCGTTGGGAATACTTGCGAGAGGTTACAGCGTTGCTTATAAAAACAACAGTATTGTTAAATCTGTAAACGACATAGAATTAAATGAAGAACTCAGCATTCGCTTTGCAGACGGAAGTGCAGTTTGCTGTGTGAAGGAGAAAAAATGACTGAATTAACTTACGAACAGGCTCTTAAAAAGCTTGAAGAAATTGTAAATAAGCTTGAAAGCGGTTCAATATCTCTTGATGAATCTATTAAGCTTTTTGAAGAAGGAACAAAGCTTGCTGATTTGTGTAACACAAAGTTAAATGCTGCTGAGCAGAAGTTTACAGAGCTTTTAAATAAAAGCAGAGGTGAATAATTTGGCAGAAAATTACACTGTAAAAGAATATGCTGATTTAATAAATAATAAGCTTTCTGAATTATTATACGATGTTAAAGACGGACAGGATTATATCCTAGAAGCCATGAATTACAGCCTTTCAAACGGTGGTAAAAGAATAAGACCGATTTTAGTACTTGAATTTTGCAGAGCTTGCGGAGGAAAAGTTGATGATGCAATTAATTTTGCCTGCGCTATCGAAATGATTCACACTTATTCTCTTATTCACGATGACTTGCCTTGTATGGACAATGACGATTTCAGGAGAGGCAAGCCGTCTTGTCATAAGGCATACGGTGAAGAATATGCTTTGCTTGCGGGCGACGGTTTATTAACTCTTGCATTTGAAACCGCACTTAAAAGTAAAAATATCAAACCTGAAATTTTAGTGGAAGCAGTCAGAATTCTTGCTAATTTGGCAGGTGTTGCGGGTATGGTCGGCGGACAAGTGCTTGATTTACAGTCTGAGGCGGCTGCTCCCACTCTTGAAAAATTACAAACTATTGATAAACTTAAAACAGGAGCTTTGATAAAGGCGTCTGTTTTATTGGGTTGCTATGCTGCAAATGTTGTTGACAACGAAAAACTTAAAGCTGCTGAAAAATACGCTGAATGTATAGGTATGGCATTCCAGATTGTAGATGATATTCTTGATGTTACAAGTAATTCCGAAACGCTCGGTAAGCCTGTCGGCAGTGATGAGAAGAACAATAAAATTACATATGTATCTTTTATGGGGGTTGAAAAATCCGAGAAGATTGTTGATGATTTGACAAATGAAGCAATAGCTTCTCTTGAAGGATTTGAAGGGGATACTCAATTCATAAAAGAATTGGCTTTATCCTTAGCAAAAAGAAATAATTAATTCTTTGGAGCAAATCATGAAGTATTTAGACAAAATTAATTCGCCTGAAGATGTCAAAAAACTTAGCAGAGAAGAATTACCTGAGCTTGCAAAAGAGTGCAGAGAAGTTCTTATTGACACCGTTTCACAAAACGGCGGCCATCTTGCGTCTAATTTAGGCGTAGTTGAATTAACAATTGCATTACATAGAGTGTTTGATTCTCCCAATGATAAAATTATTTGGGATGTAGGCCATCAATGCTATACTCATAAGCTTCTGACAGGAAGGTATAAAGAGTTTTCTACTCTGCGTAAAGAGAATGGTCTTTCAGGGTTTACAAAGCCGGCCGAAAGCGAACACGATATTTTTTACAGCGGACACTCAAGCGTTTCCGTTTCTCAGGCATTAGGTATTGCAACAGCTAACAGTATTAACGATAAAAAGAATACAACCATTGCAGTAATAGGTGACGGAGCATTTACCGGCGGTCTTGCATATGAGGCATTGAATAATGCCGGCAGATCGGGTAAAAAGCTTATAGTTATATTAAATGATAACGAAATGTCAATTTCAAAGAATGTCGGCTCAGTTGCCCGATATCTTGCGGTAATTCGTTCTTCACCAAGATATTTCAAATTAAAAGCTAAAACTGAAAAAGTACTTAATAAGATACCTCTTGTTGGAAAAAAGCTTTCAGCTTCCGTGTATAAGGCTAAAACGAGACTCAAAAATATGATATATAAAAGTACATTTTTTGAAGATCTCGGTTTCAGATATATGGGTCCCATTGACGGACATAATATTGACCAGTTATATGAAGCTCTTGAAAGCGCAAAGCTTATAAATGATATGCCTGTTTTATTGCATATTAATACCGTAAAAGGAAAAGGGTATGATTTTGCGGAAAAATCGCCAAGTGAATTCCACGGTGTATCAGAGTTTAACATCAATACAGGTGAGCCCATTTATTCCGGTAAAAATTTCTCCTCGGAATTCGGCGAGCTTATTTGCAGTATGGCTGAAAAGGACAAAAGAATTTGTGCTGTTACTGCGGCTATGGCATTAGGTACAGGATTACAAGAATTCAGCGAAAAGCATCCTGAAAGATTTTTCGATGTGGGTATTGCAGAGGAACATGCGGTTACTTTCAGCGCAGGTTTGGCAAAGGGCGGAATGTTACCGGTTTTTGCTGTTTATTCAACATTTTTACAGCGTTGCTTTGACCAAATTGTTCACGACGGTACAATGCAGAATTTACATATGGTTTTGGCAGTTGACCGCGCCGGTTTTGTCGGTGAAGACGGTATTTCACATCAGGGCATATTAGATGCGTCTTTCTTAAACAGTATTCCGGGAATTACCGTATATTCTGTTTCAACTTATGCGGGATTGCGTCACTGCTTTGTTAATGCCGTTTATCACAATGACGGAGTTGTTGCAATAAGATATCCTCGAGGTCAGGAAAAGCCCGTTCCCGAAAATATTGATTATGTTTCAGAAGCCTATGATGTTTACGGAAATCTTGAGTCAAAGAATTATATAGTTACATACGGCAGAATTTTTTCTCATGCTTGCATTGCAAGAGATATGCTTATAAAGGACGGTAAAGATTTTTCTGTAATTAAGTTAAACAGAATTGTTCCTATTGACAAACAAGCTGTATTAACCTCGATTAACGCAGAACACATTTTCTTCTTTGAAGAGGGAATTAAAAACGGCGGTATCGGTGAAACCTTTGGTGAGCTGTTGGCTGAAAATTCATATAAAGGCAGTTACAAATTAACGGCAGTTGATAATGAATTCGTTCCTCATGCTCCCGTGTCAAAGCTGTATGAAGAATACAGTCTTGACGCAGACGGAATGTATAATATTTGTTCGGAGAAGTAGTTTATGGCGACAGACAGTGTTAGACTTGATGTTTATATGTTTGAAAACGGATATGCTGATTCCCGTGCTAAAGCAGGCGCGATGATTATGGCAGGTCAAGTGTATATAAACGGTCAGAAAATAACCAAAGCAGGTTATTCCTTAAAGAAAGACGATAAGCTTGAAATAAAAGGTGAAAAGCTTCCTTTTGTAAGCAGGGGAGGTTTAAAGCTTGATAAGGCTGTTAAGTCTTTTGGAATTGTGCTTGAAAATATGGTTTGTATGGATATCGGAGCTTCCACGGGAGGATTCACAGACTGTATGCTTCAGAATCACGCAAGAAAAGTTTATGCCGTTGATGTAGGATACGGTCAGCTTGCATGGAAATTGAGGACAGACGAACGCGTAGTAAATATGGAGCGAACAAATTTCAGATACCTGAAGCCTGATGATATTGCAGATAAACTTGATTTCGCAAGTGTTGATGTTTCATTTATTTCACTAAAAAAGATTCTGCCTGTTTTATTTGAACTTTTAAATGACGGTGCCTGCGCAGTCTGTTTGATTAAACCTCAGTTTGAAGCTGGAAAAGATAAGGTCGGCAAAAAAGGCGTAGTTCGTGATATTTCTACACACAAAGAAGTTGTAAGTGATATTCTTCACTTTGCAAACGAAAGCGGATATTCTGTATTGAATCTCGACTTTTCTCCTGTTAAGGGACCTGAAGGCAATATTGAATATTTAATGTATATAAAGAAAGAAAAACAAATTGCTTTTTATGTTGAAAATTCTGACTCTGTTGTTGATGAGTCACATTCCGTATTAAACAGTAAAGACGGTGATTGATTTGAAAATCGCTTTATTACCTAATTTAACAAGAAAACATTCAAGAGAGGTAACTCAGAGTATTTGTGATTTTCTTGACAAGAGAAATGTTGAATTTTTCTTTGAAAAAGATTTGCTCGGTGAATTCACTTATACAGATAAGTATCTTTGCGATGATGAGCTGTTTTCTGAATGTGATGTTGCTGTTGCAATAGGCGGTGACGGCTCAATAATCCATGCTGCAAAAAAAGCATGCAAATACGGTAAGCCCATACTTGGTGTTAATGCCGGTAATCTCGCTTTTATGGCAGGTGTAGAAAAACATGAGATTGAGTTGTTGGATGAGCTTATTAAAGGCAATTATTCAACCGACAAGCGTATGCTTCTTGATGTTACGGTGCTTGACAGCAGTAATAACCAAATTATGCAGCAGGATTCCTGCATTAACGACATTGTTATTGCAAGAGGAGAAATGATTAAGCTCGTTCATCTTGATATATCCTGTGACGGTAAGAATATTAACGAATACTACGCAGACGGTATAATTATTTCAACTCCGACAGGTTCAACTGCTTATTCTCTTTCTGCAGGCGGTCCTGTCGTTGATCCGAGAATTGAAAGCATTTTGCTTACGCCTATTTGTACACATTCACTCTTTGCCCGTTCACTTATTTTTGATTCTGATTCCGAGCTTTGTGTTTCAATTCCCGAAAGCGAAAGCGAAAAAATCTGCGTATCGTGTGACGGTGACGATTCCGTTAATATACCGTCAGGCAGTAAGCTTGTAATTAAAAAATCCAATGTTTATGCAAACTTTATTAGGATTAAAAACGAATCGTTTATAGATGTGCTTAACAGTAAACTCGCTCAAAGGAGAGTCTGAATATGAAAAAGAAAAGACATGAGCTTATTTTAAAGCTGATTAAAGAAAATGAGATTTCAACACAGGAAGAACTTCTTGAAATGCTGCAAAAAAACAGCTTTGTTGTTACACAGGCCACGGTTTCGAGAGATATTAATGAGCTTCATCTTATTAAGGTCCAGGGAAAAAACGGACAGAAATATGCTATCAATGAGCATAATTCTCACAACTTGCATAAGTTTCACACAATATTTGCACAGTCTGTTATAAGCGTGGATGTCGGTGGAAATATCTGCTGTATCAAATGCTTTGCAGGTACTGCCAACGCTGCTGCCGCAACAGTTGATGCGCTTAATTATCCTGAAGTAATCGGTACTATAGCAGGTGATGACACACTTTTCATCCTTTTAAAAACCGAAGAGTCAGCAAAAATGTTTAAAAAGAAAATTGAAGAATTTTTGCGTGGTGAATAACAAATGATTTCAAATTTGCAAATTGAAAATGTTGCAATAATCAAAAAAGCTGTCATTGATTTCAAGGACGGCTTTAATGTTATGACCGGTGAAACGGGTGCAGGTAAATCAATTATTATTGATTCTTTAAACGCCGTACTCGGAGAAAGAACTTCAAGAGATTTAATAAGAACAAATTGTGAATTTGCATCGGTGGGCGCTTTATTCTTTGATAAAAGTGAGAAAATAGCAGAAATACTTAAGGAATTTGATATTGAAGCCGAAGAAGACGGAAGTATTTTAATTTCAAGAAAAATGAGTGCGGACGGTAAAAACAGCTGTAAGGTTAACGGTGTCAATGTCACTGTTTCAATGCTTAAAAAGCTCGGTAAAGAGCTTGTGAATATTCACGGACAGTCCGATAATCAGGCTTTACTTAACCCTGAATATCATTGTGAGTTTATTGACAGCATTGCTGAAAACAAAAAAGTGTTTGAAGTGTTTACCGCTTCATATAATGATTATATTTCCGCTAAGCGCAAGCTTGAAGCACTCAATGTTGACGAGAGTGAGAAAATAAGAAGACTTGAGATTTTAAATTATCAGATTGACGAAATTGAAAAGGCAAGTATTTCAGTAGGCGAGTGGGATGAACTTAGAAAACAGCAGGAATTCTATCGGAATGCAGAAAAAATATGCGAAGCGTTAAATATTTCTTATTCTTTTCTAAACGGCTCAGATGATGCGGAAGGTGCTGTTTCTCTTACATTCAGTGCAAATAATAAATTGAATAATGTTTCCGATGTTTCCGAGGAAATTGAGTCTTTGGCGAAGAGATTGGAAAACTGTGCATATACACTCTCTGATTTATCCGACGAATTACGAGAAATGCTTGATTCACTTGACTTTAACGAGGCTGATATCAATTCAGTCGAAGAAAGACTTGAAGTGTTGTATGAGCTTTCAAAAAAATACGGTAAAACCGAAGAAGATATAATTGAATATTATAACCGTGCAACAGAAGAGCGTGACGGAATCGAGAATTCCGACGAGTTAAGAAATAAATTGGAAAAACAGGTTAAAGAACTTTATAATACAGCGTTTGAAAATGCCAAAGAGCTTTCAAGAACAAGGATATATGCAGGAAATCTATTCTCTAAGAACGTTTGCGAAAGCCTTAAATTTCTTGATATGCCATCGGTTAAATTTTATGTTGATATCCGTGAATGTGATTTGTGCGAAAACGGTATAGATACAGTTGAATTTTTCCTTTCAGCAAATGCAGGTGAAGAGCCTAAGCCGCTGCACAAAATAGCTTCCGGGGGCGAATTGTCAAGAATTATGCTTGCTATTAAGAGTGTTCTTGCCGAAAAAGATAATATACCGACGCTCGTTTTTGATGAAATTGATACAGGTGTAAGCGGAAGCGCCGCACAAAAGATAGCTCTTAAGCTCAAAGAGGTTTCAAAATTACATCAGGTTATTTGCGTAACACATTTAGCTCAGATAGCGGCATATGCCGACGAACATATGCTTATTTCAAAATCAGAAAAGGACGGACAAACATATACAGAGCTTATTTCTCTTGATTTTGAGCAAAGAAAATATGAGCTTGCAAGAATTATGGGCGGTATATCAATAACCGATTTAATGTTGGAAAATGCTGAACAGATGCTTGTATCGGCACAAAATTATGTTGACAAATAATAATAAATATGTATAATTATCAAGAAAGACATTGACGCGAAGAAGTAACAATATGCTCAAAGCAAAGAGAGTTTTCGGTCGCTGTGAGAAAACGTGAGAGTTTTGTGAAATACATCGCTGAGTTGTTGCCTTGAATTCAGTAGGGGCAAACGGGTGTTCCCGTTACAGAACAGAGTAATTATTTACTCGCTAAGGTCATTTTCGTGAGTTAATGACAAATTGAGGTGGTAACA
>CAMFTS010000049.1 GCA_945988915.1 uncultured Clostridia bacterium | reverse complement strand
ACAGCACTTTGACTGCTGCATTCGTAGGTTCGAATCCTGCCACCCCAGCCAAAAAAAGCACTTCTTCGGAAGTGCTTTTTTAATGAAATTCGCCACAGCGAGTGAAATATCCTGCGGATATGAAGTAGCTTACGCTATGAAATATTTGCTTCGCAAATGTAATGAGCGAAATTAATTACAAGCAGAAGGGCAGATTTTTGCCGTTCTGCTTGATTTTTTAAAACTTCAGACTTCTGAAGTTCATATAAAAATATCTTCGTTGTCCGTAAAAGAACAAATAATACTTGATTAGTGTTTTAAACCGTTTATATACGCTTCGGATACGAGTGTCATATCAGTTTTCTCAATCTGAAACACCTTGCCATTCAACAGAATCATTAAAAACGGTTTTGCCGCTATTGTCCGTGCATAGAATTTCAATTCCTTTCGGTGAAAACTTCATCAGAGAAGCTGTAAAGGTTCCCTTGCCGTTAGAATTTATTCCCCCGTCAACAAGTGTTGGAATGTTTGAGCAATTATCAAAATCACAGATATGCTCATGTCCGCTGACAAGAAGCGAAACATTCATTGAATTGAATTTATGGAATGCCAAACTTGAAAGATCTTCTTCAATGCATATTTCTTTTGAATGTGAGAATACAACAGTTTTTGTATTATCTTCATTTTGAAGCGATTCGAGCCATTTTACCATTTTTGTGCGATATTGTTTATAATCAACCATACCCCCGTATTCAGGGTGTGAATCTTCCTTATCCTCACAACTGTCAAGTACAATTATTTTGTAATTACCAAGAGCTGTTGTAAAATAGAAATTATCCATACCAAGGCAGTCTGCAAGTTTGATTGCTTCTCTGCCGCGCGTTTCGTGATTTCCGCGCGTGTAAATTACAGGCATAGAACCATTCGTTAAATCATATCCGAATTTCAGAATATAATTTACGATGTCTTTTTCACTCATCAGACCGGGAGCACAATCTCCGAGAAGAGCAACAGCCTGATAGCTTTCGCCGAGTTCTTTGACCGCTGTTTCTGCTTTTTTGTTGAAAGTATGCCAATCCGAGACAGACAAAATATTTATATTGTCGCCGAATGAATCGTTAAATGTATATTCTGCACTTTCAATAGTTTTACCTGTTCTTCCTCCGTAACTCAGTTCGTCAATTACGCGCGTTGAGCCTACTCTGTATGTATTACCCGAAAGATGATCTTTCGGCAATATCACAGTATGAATTGTGCTTTGTCCGTTCTTTCTTCCGTTGTTTTCGTCATAAATCCTGATGTTTTTTCCGCCGTAACTGTAATCAACAAAGCCCGTACCTTTGTCATTTGTTGAAAAAACTATTGAATATCCGCCGTTTCCGTTATCAAATACAACGGGACCTGAAGTGAATGAATAACGCGAAACGGGAAACAGCGATGCATAAGTTACAAAAGCAAGAACTGATACAGATAAAACCGAAATTATCTTTTTTATTTTTATGTTTTTCAGTAACGGGAAAATAAAGAGAAAAAAAGCTCCGAAAACTGCCGCGCACCATACCGGAAGTGCTTTTTTACAAAGATAAAATGCAGTTGAAGCACTCGTTCCGCTGTCTGTTATAAGAACAATGGCAAAATAGAGAATCATCAAAATTCCGGCAAGCTCTCCGATAAAAATGCAAGCCTTAACAGGCCTTTTCATTGTAAACGGATTAGACTTAATTTTAAGCAACAGCATTGCGAATAAAAACAATGTTGAAATAACCGAAAAGATAAAAAAAGCAAAAGAGGCATAGTTAAACAAAACATTGTCAACATAAACATATCCGTATCTTACTGAATAGCTTAACAGCAAACCGACAGCAGACAGAACTGTAAAAATCGAAAGTGACTTCATGCTGAAGAACAATTTTTCAAGTTTTTCTTTCATAAATACCCGCCTTTCATACTTTAAAGAACATAATTTAATAAAAAGAACACAAAGTATTGATAGTTATTGCAAATTTAATTTTCTTTTTTGAGTCTAAATATTTCTGTCCAAGAAATCTATTGCTTTGTTTATCCAGCCCTCTGCATCCTTACCTTGTGCAAGACCTATTCCGTGTCCGCCCGTTTCATAGTAAATTACCTCGTGAACAACTCCGTTTTCTTTCAAAGCCTCTTCAAGCATAACGCTGTTTCGGTAATCAACAGATTTATCGTCCTTATTGTGCCAAGAGAAAGTAGGCGGATAATCTGCTGTAATATGCTTTTCAACCGACGCCGCTTCCCTCTCAGGTTTACCTGTCATAAAACCCAACAGATTTTGGCGTGACACCTTATGTGTTAACTCGCCCATAGTGATTACGGGATAAACAAGTAACAGTGCTTTCGGCTTCAACGAATAATCTTTGCCCTCATATTCACATTCAAACCGTTCGTACTGAGTTGAGAAAAAAGCACAAAGATGCCCTCCTGCCGAGCTTCCCATCAATGCTATTCTGTCTGCATCTATTTGCAATTCATCAGCCTTTGATTTAATAAATTGCATTGCTCGTGCAACATCCTTGAGCGGATACGGATAACGCGCATTCCCACTGCCTGTACTGTAAAAAAGGACAAATGCATTGTAGCCTCTCTCATTCATTTTTTCTGCAAAAGGCTTGCCCTCATTTGAATCCGAAACGAATTTATATGCGCCGCCCGGGCAAATCAAAACAGTCGGTGCATTCTTTCCGATAACATAGCTTTCAAGTGTAACGAGCTTTCTTTTCGGTCGTTCTTTTATTTCTTTTTTTGAATACAACTGATAAATCATAAAATCACCGCTTTTATAATAACAAGAAATAAAGTAGTTGTAAATAAGCATTTATTCTTGTACTCGAAATGCTTTGCACACCGTAAATAATAAATCGCACTTTTAAATTATACTTTACTTCTGTTTTTGAAAATAGTTGCATAAATCCAATTTATACTATATAATATTAAAGTTAAAATACTAAATAAAAGGAAATGGTATGTTTTTATGCTTCAGTATGAAGAATTGAGATTAAGACTTTTGGGAAATGAAGCCGCATTAAAAGATCTTGCAGACGCTCTCGGCCTTGAAAAAATGAAAGAGGAAATTGCTGAGCTCGATGCAAAGACCGCAGAAAACGGATTTTGGGATGATATTAAAGGCTCACAGATTGTTCTGAAAAAGCAGAGTTCATTAAAAAACAAAGTTAACGCTTATGAAAAGCTTCAGCAGGACTATGACGATGCGCTTGTAATGATTGAGCTTGCAGACGAGGAAGAAGATGAAAGTCTTTTCCCCGAATGTGAAGAAAATGTTGTTAAAATTGAACAGACCATTGAAACAATGACGCTCTCTACCCTGCTTTCAGGTGAATATGACAGCAAAAACGCTATCATCACTTTCCATGCGGGCGCAGGCGGAACCGAAGCTCAGGATTGGGCGCAAATGCTTTTCAGAATGTATTGCCGCTGGGGTGAAAGACACGGATATAAGGTTTCGACGCTTGATTATCTTGACGGCGACGAAGCAGGTTTAAAATCGGCAAGTATTCTTATTGAAGGTGAAAATGCTTACGGATATATGAAAAGTGAAACCGGTATTCACAGACTTGTCCGTGTTTCTCCTTTTGATTCGGAAGGCAGAAGACACACTTCATTTGCTTCGCTTGAAGTTATGCCGGAAATTGACGATACTATTGAAGTGGAAATCGCACCCGAAGATATTAAAATGGATGTTTACCGTTCCTCCGGTGCCGGCGGACAAAAAGTTAATAAGACCTCATCCGCTGTCAGACTCACGCATATTCCTACGGGAATCGTTGTTTCCTGTCAGGTTGAAAGAAGTCAGCATCAGAACAGAGAAGTTTGTATGACAATGCTCAAATCAAAGCTGATTGAAATTAAAGAGCGTGAGCATCTCGACAAGATTTCCGATATTAAGGGCGACCAGAAAGAAATTGCTTGGGGAAGTCAAATCAGATCTTATGTATTTATGCCGTATCAGCTTGTAAAAGACCACAGAACAAATTATGAAATGGGTAACATTGCAAATGTTATGGACGGCGATATAGACGGTTTTATCAATGCTTATCTTAAAGCTGAATCACAGAAAAAATTAGAACAGTAAAAAGGAAAATGAGACATAAACATTGAGTTTATGCCTCATTTAATTTTACTCTTTTTATTCAAAAATAACTGTCATAATGCTTTTTTCAGGGAGCTGAATTTCGCAAACCTTACCTTTATATGTTTGCTCAAGCTGTTTTTCCTGCATTGTTGTGTAAACAGTCATATTTTTTGCATCTACCTTGAAGCTGATATTTCTTTGTGCTCCCTCATTTACGACAACAGTAACGATTTTGCCGTCAGGAGTACGGTATGAAACACAGTTCACAAGATATTTCTGAGTTGTTTTTACTGTTCCGTCGTCAAGAATTTCTTCGGTTTTTATAATGTCGTTGATATTTTTTTCAGTTGACATTTTAACGCTTCCCTTGGGAATAAATTTGCTGAAATGAGCAACTGCGTAATACCTCATTGCAATTTTATATTCACTGAAATCCTGATTTGCGGCAAGAAGTCCGTCGGAATACTCTTTGCCGTCATCTCCTATGCCTGTATCGTTAACGCCAACCCAAGCCGACCAGGAATTAATGTTGCTGAAATCCAGGTCATTTGCCATAACTCTTGCTTGAAGAAGTGCTCCGTCGATTGAATCTATCGGCGAGTTACATGGAAGATGGCACCATTCCGACATTTCTACCGGCACTTCGTCAACATTCTCTTTTATCCATTTTCCAAGTCCTTTTTTATTATCCGCCGAATCGTCCGACCAATAGCTGTGATATGACAATGTGCCTAAATAAGGACGGATTTCATCATCGTTATAAAGATACTCAAACCACTCATAAAGTCTGAAGCCGATTTCTCCCGACTCCGGACCTGTAAGCTTTATATCAAGATTTTTTTCTTTGATTTTTTTGATTACTGCTTTATACACGCTGTAAATATCTTCGGAATTGTAGAAGCAGCCTTCCTGCCCCTGATTAACACTCTCCACACCCCATGACCAGTTTGGTTCGTTAATAGGACTGAGATATTTTACAGGAACGCCCTTGTCGATGAAATATTCAGCAACTGTGACAAGATAGTCGGCATATGCGTCGTACTTGTCTTTTGAAATATTGCTTACCCACCATTCTTCGTTTCCGCATGTTTTACCGTTAAGAGTCATTGAATAATGAGGAGAGTTTGCAAAAAGCACAACTGTATCAATACAACCGTATGAAAGACAAAGGTCTAAATATTTTTGCGCCGCAGCGTCACGAGTAAAATCGTATTCGTATTCACCTGTTTTTTCGTTAAATACATAAAAGCTTTCGGTTCTGCGCCAAGGATTGGAAATCGGGGACTCAGGGTTATCGGCAGAGCCTGCACCGATATTATAACGATAGATATTGAGTCCTAATCCCTCTTTGCTGTAAAGAAGTTTAGCGGTTTCCTGTGCATATTCACTACTGCCGGCAACTTGGGACCACCAGCACGCAGACGCACCAAATCCGTCAAGCGTTTCGCCTTTTTTATCATCGGTAACTGTCAGTTTTACATCGGCAGTTTGTGATTTTTCAATAAACCAATCTGTATCTTTGAAAATGTCATTAAAGAAAATTCCTGTGACAGTAGCTGCGACAAGCAATATTGCTATAACGCTAACAAGTATTTTATGTGATTTTTTCATAATAAATCCCCCGCTACAAATAGTTTTGTTAAAAGCGCCTAACGCCTTAGTGTAGCCGAATAAGGCGTATAACAGGTTATTTTTTATTTTAACATTATCTTATATCATTGTAAATAACAGCGTCAAAAACTATATTAAAAAAATGCAAAAAAAATAGCCCCCCTATTGGAGAACTACTTTTAATTATGTCGGCGCCGATCTATCTTCCCGGGTCGCTTCCAACCAAGTATTTTCGACACTAACGAGCTTAACTACCGTGTTCGGAATGGGAACGGGTGGACCCTCGTTGTAATAAACACCGACTTTGAGAAACCTTGCCGTAAGTGACTCATCTCTCAAGTGCTCAATGAGTATATCACACTATTTTATAAAATGCAAGTGTTTTTTTCAAAAAAGTTTAAATTTTTTCAAAAAATTCTTAATTACTCCTTAACAAGCACCTTTTCTATTTCTCCGACATAGGTTCTGTGATAGTCATTGTTACCGTAATTAGACATAATATCATCTGACAGAAAACCGTTTGGAGACATATCCTGAAACGCGATTTTCTTACAAACAATAACTGTTTCCGCCTGTTCAAATGAAATACCGTCACCTGTTTTCATCGGTACAAAGCCCGTTTCTTTTACTTTGTCAAAATCTCTGCCTGACTTAGACCCGCAGAAGCCTAATTCTTTTTTATATTCGCCGCCAAAGAAAGTAAGTGTAAATGTATCGCTGTTTTCTAAAAATTCATAAGTATATCTCTGCGGACGAACAAAGCAAATAACAACATCTTTTCCCCAAAGCTCGCCTACTGCACCCCAGGAAACAGTCATAGTATTAAACTTATTTTCATCACCCGCCGTAAGCAAAGCCCATTCGTCAGCAAGCATACTTACAGGTGACTTTTTTAAATCTCTTATATTGATTTCTTTAAACATAGCATTTACCTCATAAAATTATTTATAATATTATTATATCACTTTTAAATAAATATGACAATAAACAGAAAAGAATTATCTTATAAATACAATCAGAGCAGGCATCAAAAAATGCCTGCTCTAATTTACGGTATTCAAAAAAATCCCGACTTATTATTCACCGAAATAACTGCCGAACGGATTCCAATAGTAATAATCCGAAACAGTTGTTGTTTCTTCAATATTTTCTGTTTCGCCTTTATCCTCAACAAGTGTGATTTCAACATTAAACTCTGACATCTGATAATTCTTATCGAAATGGCAAATTGTAAGAGTAAGCTTATCGCCTACTTTTGACTGTTCAATCAACTTAGGAAGCATATCGGAGGTTTCAAGCTCTTTTCCGTTCACTTTAGTAATCAAATCTCCTACTGCCGCACCTGTTCCTACAAGAGAACTGTCTGCATTGATTGATTGAATTATCAATGAGCCTGCCGGGAGTTCTTTAACGCCTACAAGCATTGCATAAGTCTGACTTGCAGAAGCCGGAGTATAAGTAATTCCGAGCTTAGGTCTGTTGGTAACATAGCCGTGTTCCATAATTTCATTATAAACCTCAACAAAGGTTTTTGAAGGAACAGAGAAGCCCATACCCTCATAGTCGGTACTTGCGATTTTTGAAGAATTGATACCGATCAACTGACCCTTTGAATTTACAAGAGCACCGCCTGAGTTACCCGGGTTGATAGCCGCAGTATGCTGAACACAAACCATTTTATAACCTATTTCACTGCTGATAGGTCTTGCAATGGCTGAAATCATACCGTTTGTGAATGAGCCTGCAAAATCCACACCGCCGGGATTACCGATTGCATAAACAGTTTCACCGACTACAAGCTTATCCGAATCACCGATTTCAAATGCTTTAAGACCTGTTTTTGCAATTCTTAAAACTGCAAGGTCGGTTCTTGCATCACTGCCGATAACGGTTGCTTCACACTGAGTTTCATCATAAAGCTGAATTCTTACCGAACTGCTGTCGGCAATAACATGAGCACAAGTAATAATATATGTGAATTTTCCTGCGTCATCTTCGCCGACTATAACGCCTGAGCCCTCGCCTGCCGCAACAGTTGAATTTGAAGAGTAAACAAGAACTCCTACTGAGCTTTCCTTAACTTTATCATAAATTCCGGCAGCTGT
>CAMFTS010000048.1 GCA_945988915.1 uncultured Clostridia bacterium | reverse complement strand
TGAGATACTCTGTTTTTCTCCCGTGAATGAGGGGTGATGAGTGCCATCATACCCCAAAGCGCAACATCCTGGAATGAGTATGTAAAATCCCAAGCGATATAAACACATAAAAGAATGAGAAGAGCTCCTGTTTCGCCCACACCGAAATCTACAAACATTAAAGCTGTCAGAATACCGATAATAATAGGCAGCTTACCGAGATACGGATGAAGCTTGTTGCCGTTTTTACATTTACGGCGGTCAATTATGTTTCCGACAATAGGGTCGTTCAGAGCGTCCCAGATTCTTGTGAAGCTTGTTAAAAATCCAACATTTTTCGGACTGATGAAAAGAACATCAGTGCAGAAATAGAAAAGCCATTGAGAAACCAGAGCATAAGCAATGTTCTGACCTGAAAGAGCAACAGAGTATGAAAGCAATTCTCTGTTAGGTACATTGCCCTCCTCAGCTTCTTTGCTGAAAGGATTCCAAAGCTTTCTTTTTTTAGTTTCCATATATATTCCTCCCTTATATACAATTATAAAGAACAGAGACTTTAAATACAATATGAAAAACGCACAAAAAGACAATTAAATATTTATTAAAATAGCCTTAATAAATTATTTACAAATTTTTTGTGCATAAATTATTGACAAATACGGAAAATAAAGTTAAAATTAACACTGTTAGCACTTGAAAGTTTAGAGTGCTAAAAGGTGCTAAATCCAAAGCAAAGGTGGTGTTGATATGGAAATGACCGAAAGAAAAGAAAAAATTCTCGCAGCCATTGTTGAGAAATACATTCAAACCGGTGAGCCTGTCGGCTCAAAGGCATTGGTTGATTCGCTCGGATTTTCCGTTTCATCTGCCACTATAAGAAATGAGATGGCCGATTTGATTGAAATGGGTTATCTCGAACAGCCTCACACTTCTGCAGGTCGAATCCCTTCAAGTCAGGGTTACCGTTATTATGTTGAAAATCTTATGACAACCTACGATATGTCGCCTGTCGAAAAAGGAATTATCAATTCTAAGCTTCGTGACTCTTCGACGGAACCGCAGACAGTTCTTGAAAAGGCAGGAAACATTCTGGCGGATATGGCACATTGTGCGGCTGTTACAACAACGCCCACAGACCATGAGGCTGTTGTAAAAAGAGTTGAATTAGTTCCCATAGGAACAAGAACAGCTATGGTGGTTATGCTTACCTCATCGGGAATTCTTAAAACAAAGGTTTGCCGAACCGACAGCGAGATAACAATAGATATCGCGGAAAATTTTTATAATATAGTTAAAGCTTATTTCATAGGCAAGCCTGCCTCGGAGCTGTCAATCGCAAGAATTCAGACGCTTGCACTTTCGCTCGGCGAGAAAGCACTTATAATGACGCCGTTACTTGTTGCTCTTGCAGATGTGGCAAAGATGACCGAAAGAACAGAATTGCTTCTTGAAGGACAAACAAATCTTTTAAGCCATAAGGAGTTTGAAACGAACGCGTTTGAGCTTATGGAATTCTTGAGACGATCAGAACCTCTGAACAGAATCTTTTCTTCTCACAGCGATACAAATAACGGTATGCCGAGTGTGCTTATCGGAAATGAAAATCTTTTCAGAGAATTACAGAATTCTACAATGATTTTTTCAAAGTATTCAATAGGCGGTCACGAGAGCGGAACACTCGGAATTATCGGTCCTACAAGAATTGACTATGCAAGACTCATTCCGAGTATTAAATACTTAACAGATGTTGTAGGCATAATTCTTTCAGATAATATGGAGGATTAATATAATGGCAAAGAAAGACACTAAAAAAAACAGCACTCAAGAGGAAGTAACTCAAGAGGCTGAAACTAAGGTTGAAGAAACCAAAGAGCCGACTGAAGAAGAAAAACTGCAGGCTCAGCTTTCCGAAGCGAATGACAAGTTTTTGAGAACTCTTGCAGAGTATGACAACTACCGTAAGAGAAGCCAGAAAGAAAAAGAACAGGCTTACGGCGACAGCAAAGCGGCAGTACTTTCGGAATTCCTTCCGGTGCTTGATAATTTTGACAGAGCCGCAAATAACAAAGAGGCTTCACTTGAGGATTATCAAAAGGGAATCGATATGATTTTCACTCAGTTCAACGATATATTTAAAAAGTTAGGCGTTGAGGCTTTCGGCGAAAAGGGTGAGGATTTTGACCCGAATTTCCATCAGGCTGTAATGCACATTGACGATGAAAACGAAAAAGACAATGTGATAGTTGATGTATTCACAAAGGGATACAAAATGGGCGACAGGATTCTTCGTCCTGCAATAGTTAAGGTAGCAAATTAAATTTACTATATATTTATTAATCAAATTACTTTTGGAGGTATATATTATGGGAAAAGTTATTGGTATTGACTTAGGTACAACAAATTCATGCGTAGCAGTTATTGAAGGCGGCGAACCCGTAGTTATCGCTAACGCAGAGGGTGCAAGAACAACTCCTTCGGTTGTTGCATTCTCAAAGACAAATGAAAGAATGGTCGGCCAGGTTGCAAAGCGTCAGGCTATCACAAATCCTGACAGAACAGTTTCTTCAATCAAAAGACACATGGGCTCTGACTATAAAGTAAATGTTGATGACAAGAGCTATACTCCTCAGGAAATTTCAGCTATGATACTTGCAAAGCTTAAGAGCGATGCTGAAAGCTATCTCGGCAGTAAGGTTACGGAAGCAGTTATCACTGTTCCTGCATATTTCACAGACTCACAGCGTCAGGCTACTAAGGACGCAGGTAAAATTGCAGGCCTTGAGGTTAAGAGAATTATCAATGAGCCGACAGCTGCTGCTCTTGCTTACGGTATTGATAAGGAAGATGATCAGAAAGTAATGGTTTACGACCTCGGCGGCGGTACATTCGATGTTTCAATTATTGAAATGGGCGACGGCGTTCAGGAAGTTCTTGCAACAGCAGGTAACAACCACCTCGGCGGTGATGATTTCGACCAGAGAATTATCGACTGGTTAGCAGATGAATTCAAAAAAGAACAGGGCATAGACCTTCGTTCAGACAAGATGGCAATGCAGAGATTAAAGGAAGCTGCAGAAAAAGCTAAGATTGAGCTTTCAGGCGTTACCACTTCAAATATCTCACTTCCGTTCATCACAGCTGATGCAACAGGTCCTAAGCATCTTGAAACAACTCTTACAAGAGCAAAATTCAATGAAATGACAGCAGACCTTGTTGAAGCAACAATGGGACCGGTTCGTCAGGCACTTTCAGATTCAGGTCTTAAAGCATCAGATCTCAATAAGATTCTTATGGTTGGCGGTTCTTCAAGAATCCCGGCAGTTCAGGAAGCAATTAAATCATTCACAGGCAAAGAGCCGTTTAAAGGAATTAACCCTGACGAATGCGTTGCTGTCGGTGCAGCAATTCAAGGCGGCGTTCTCGGCGGTGATGTTGAAGGTATTCTTCTTCTTGATGTTACTCCGCTTTCACTCGGTATTGAAACTATGGGCGGTGTAAACACAAAGATTATCGAAAGAAACACTACTATCCCGACAAAGAAGAGTCAGATTTTCTCAACTGCTGCCGATAATCAGACATCGGTTGAAGTTCATGTTCTTCAGGGCGAAAGAGAATTCGCAAAGGATAACAAGACTCTCGGCGTATTCCACCTTGACGGTATTATGCCTGCTCCGCGCGGCGTACCGCAGATTGAAGTTACATTTGATATTGACGCAAACGGTATCGTTCATGTTTCGGCTAAAGACCTTGGCACACAGAAAGAACAGTCAATTTCAATTACTTCTTCAACAAATATGTCAAAGGAAGACATTGAAAAGGCTGTTAAGGAAGCAGAACAGTTCGCTGAACAGGATAAGAAGCAGAAAGAAGCAGTTGACGCTAAGAACGAAGCTGAACAGCTTGTATATCAGAGCGAAAAGATTATTTCTGAAAACGGCGACAAGTTCTCAGAAGCAGATAAAAACGACCTTCAGCAGAAGATTGACGCTCTTAAAGAGGTACTCAAGGGTGAAGATATTGAAGCTATCAAGTCAAAGAAAGAAGAGCTTACACAGTCATTCTACAAGGTATCCGAAGAGCTTTATAAGCAGGCAGCAGCTCAGGCTCAGGCTCAGCAGGGCGATGCAAACGCTCAGGGCGGAGCAAAGGGCGATGACGGCTACTACGAAGCTGACTACACAGATGTTGAAGATGCTGACAAATAATTGTTAAAAATATTAATAACGGGAGGAGTGTCTGCTTCTCCCGTATCCCCATAAATTCGGAGATTTACTTATGGCAGATAAAAGAGATTATTATGACGTGCTCGGCGTTGACAGAAATGCAAGCGAGGACGAAATAAAAAAAGCATACAGAAAAACTGCTAAGAAATACCATCCCGATTTGCATCCGGGCGATAAGGAAGCTGAAGAGAAATTCAAGGAAGCAAATGAAGCTTATGAGGTTTTATCAGACGCTGACAAGAAAGCTCGCTACGACCAGTTCGGTCATGCAGGAGTAGATCCAAACTACGGTGCAGGTCAGGGCGGATTCGGCGGCGGATTCGGCGGAATGGATTTTGACCTCGGAGATATTCTCGGCAGTATGTTTGGCGGCGGATTCGGCGGATTCGGCGGCGGAAGAGCAAATCCTAATGCACCGCAGAGAGGTACGGATACACAGGCAAGTGTTACCATTTCTTTTGAAGAGGCTGCAAAGGGATGTAAGCGTACGGTTGAATCAATGAAGATTGATGTGTGTGACGAATGTCACGGAAGCGGCGCCGCACCCGGAACAAGCGCAAAGACTTGTCCTGAATGTAACGGCAGAGGTCAGGTTACAAGTCAGCAGAGAACACCGTTCGGAGTTATTCAGACTCAAAAGGCTTGTTCGCGCTGTAACGGCAAGGGCACTGTTATTGATACGCCTTGTAAAAAATGTCACGGCGCGGGCAGAGTAAGAAAGCCGTCTAACATTGAAATCAGCATTCCCGCAGGTATTGACGACCGTCAGGTTATCAATGCAAGAGGACAGGGAAATAAAGGCGTAAACGGCGGACCTGCCGGCGACCTGCGAGTAGTGGTAAATGTCAGACCGCATCCGATTTTTGAACGCGAAGGTTATAATGTTTGGGTTGAAATGCACATAACATATCCCGAAGCCGTTCTCGGCTGTGAGCTTGAGGTTCCTACTCTTGACGGCAAGGTTAAATATAATGTTCCTGCCGGTACGCAGTCAGGCGATATATTCAAATTGCGTAATAAGGGTATTCAGACTCTGAATAACCGCGGCAGAGGCGATGAGCTTGTAAAGGTAATAGTTGATGTACCGAAGAATCCGACTGCAAAGCAGAAAGAGATAATAAAACAGCTTGCTCATGAACTCGGTGGCAGCGGTAATCATTTAGGAGAAGAAGAGAAAAAATCTTTCTTCGGCAAAAAGAAAAAATAATAAGAGTTAATTGAAAAAAGAGCCGTTAGAGTCGCACTCTAAAGGACAAAAAAGAGTTAATGTAGCAAAAAAACTACATTAACTCTTATTTTTTGCACTGCCACTAAAAGTGGTGAGTAAGTGCGCCTTTAACTTCAAGTGATATTCTTTCCTTCGGAAAGAGTGATATTATGCACTTTTCGGCATAGTGATATTGAAATCTTCGATTTCAGTGCTATTTTATTCGCAACAAACTCGCGAAGCGAATAACACTGTGCGAAGCACAATAAAACTGCGAAGCAATACAACTCGCCGTATGGCGAATAAAACTGGCGTTGTATCCTTACGGGTACAACGCCTTCAAACCTCGTCTTTTTACTTATTCGTATTAAGTTAATCGTTTCTCAACGCTTCAACTGTAAAGCTGTATTCGTATTCCTTATTCGGATGAAGAATATAAGACTCGCGGACTTTAGCGTCACCGGGCATATCACCGCCGACACCCATTTGTGAAAGGTCAAAGTTGAATGTTGTGATATCGGAATGTTTAAGCTCGTGAATATGCGTAGCCTCTTCAAGCTCGTTGCAGGTGTAATGCCAAGCGCTGAAGCAAAGAGGCTGTTCGGGCATTGCCGTAAATTTAAGACCTTTGTTGCCGTCGGTTGAACTGAGCTCAACATAACGAACATCAGTTCTGTTTGCATTTTCCTGAGGACGCATATAATGATGCTCAAGGTCGTTAACGCTTTTTGCCCAAACGCTGATTTTACCGCCGGTTTTTCTGTCGGGATATGTTTCGTGAGGACCTCTTCCGTACCACTTAACACTGTCGAGCTCTTTGACAAGTCCGAACTGCATACCGAATCTGAGAATCGGTCCTAACTTCGGAACACCCTTGAGCTTGATTTTAAGCTTGCCGTTCGGATAAACCGTAAGAACTGTGCGAACGCCTGACATTGAAAGAACATCCCACTCATATTCAACCACTAATTCTCCGCTCGGCATTTGATCGATTGAAGAGATAATACCGCTCAGATTATCAGTTGCTTTCTTCCATCTGTAATAAGGATGGAACGGAATAAGAAACGGAACAAAGTTGGTGTTTGAAAGGTCGTTATCTGTTACAGCTCTGAAGAAACTTGGCTTGATTTCTGTCTTAACATATTCTTTTTCATCATACTTAAGAGAAACAATTTTACCCTTTTTTATTACAAGCGAGAAGCTTTCACCGTGAATTACAAGCTTATCATCGTGATTTGAATAAGTGATATCCTTTTTCTCGATTTTCTCTGACACTGTGTCAGCTTTCTTAATAATGAACTGATCAAATGCCTGCTCGTAGCCTTTAGGGCAGTAAGGCTTATCTTCTTTGGTAATAAACGAAACGGTTAATATGTATTCTCTGCCGTCAAGGTTTTCGGTGCTGTAAGGAATAGTAATTTCCTTTTCCGAAAGGGGAGGAACGGAAACGGTCTTAAGAGAACCGTTTTCTACAATAACTCCGTCAGCCGCAACGCTCCATTTGATTGAATACTCGGAAAGGTCTGTGAAAAGATGCTTGTTAATGATAACAAATTTCTTTTCCTTTAAATCTTTTTCCTTGACTTTCATTTCGGCATATACTTTTTTAACCTCGTAATATGACGGGTGAGGTTTTCTGTCAGCTGAAATTATACCGTTTGCGCAGAAATAAGTGTTACTTCCTGTCATAGCTGTCGTATTCGGAAGCTGTAACGGTCTGCGGGGCTCAAGCTTTTCAAAGTCTGTGCCGTAAAGCCAATGGTCGCCGTCTTCGGCTTTATATCGGATTGACTGATCGACAAAGTCCCAGATGAAACCGCCGCACATATTATCATATTTTTCAAAGTCGTCCATATATTCCTGGAAATTACCCAGGCTGTTTTCCATAGCGTGAGCATATTCGCAAAGAATAACGGGCTTTGTATATGCTTCTTTCGGGATAGGCTTTGAATCTGCCGCAAGAGCATTTGCAATATTGTCATAAAGTGAAATGGTAATCGGCTCGCGTTTGCCGAGTTTTTCCATAATATCGGCAAGAGGATACATTCTCGAAATAACGTCACTCTTTGTTAAGTCGAAGTCACCCTCATAATGGAACTGACGGGTGCTGTCAAGGCGCAGCGCCGCTTCTTTCATTTTTTTGAAGTTGTCGCCGTCACCTGCTTCATTACCGAGTGACCACATAAAGATACAAGCATGATTTCTGTCACGAAGCACCATCCTTTCCATCTTGTCAACAACGGCAGCAGTCCACACGGGATTACTTCCCGGAACACCTTTTCTTCTGACGCCGTGGCTCTCCATATCACACTCGTCCATAACATAGAAGCCGTATTCATCTGCTAAATCATAGAGGAACGGGTCGTCAGGATAATGAGAGGTGCGTATAGCATTGATATTTGCCTTTTTCATAAGGCTTAAATCCTGGAAGAATCTTTCTTTCGGAACAGCCCAACCGTGATCCGGATCAAAATCGTGACGGTTAGCGCCTCTTATCA
>CAMFTS010000047.1 GCA_945988915.1 uncultured Clostridia bacterium | reverse complement strand
AAAGACTTCAGATGGCAGGCAATAAGCCGATTGCTCTTATCGGCGGCGGAACTACTATGATCGGCGACCCTTCCGGCAGAACCGATATGAGAAAAATGCTTACCAAAGAGGATATTGACCATAACGCTGAATGTTTTAAAAAGCAGATGGAAAAATTTATTGATTTTTCAGAAGGTAAAGCATTGATGGTTAACAATGCCGACTGGCTGCTTAACCTTAACTATGTTGAATTGCTCAGAGAAGTCGGTGCGTGTTTCTCAGTTAATAATATGCTTCGTGCTGAATGTTACAAGCAGAGAATGGAAAAAGGTCTTTCTTTCCTTGAATTCAATTATATGATTATGCAGAGCTATGATTTTTATCATATGTTCAAAGAATATGACTGCAATCTTGAATTCGGCGGAGATGACCAGTGGAGCAATATGCTCGGCGGTACAGAGCTTATCAGAAAGAAGCTCGGTAAGGATGCTCATGCTATGACAATTACTCTTCTCACTGACTCACAGGGTAATAAAATGGGTAAAACCGCAGGAAACGCAGTTTGGCTTGATCCCAATAAGACAAGTCCGTTTGATTTTTATCAGTATTGGAGAAATGTTGCTGATGCCGATGTTCTTAAATGTATAAGAATGTTGACATTTATTCCTGTTGAGGAAATTGATAAAATGGATTCATGGGAAGGCAGTCAGTTAAACAAAGCAAAAGAAATCCTTGCATATGAGCTTACAAAGCTTGTTCACGGTGAGGAAGAAGCAAACAAAGCACAGGAGGGTGCAAGGGCTTTATTTTCAGGAGCAGGCAATACCGATAATATGCCTACATTTGCACTTACACACGATGATTTCGATAATGATGAAATCCTTGTGAATGATATAATGCTGAAAGCAGGTCTTATTTCGTCAAAGGGCGAGGGCAGAAGACTCATAGAACAGGGCGGTGTTTCTGTCGATGAGAAAAAAGTTAAGACACCGTTTGATGCAGTGAAGAAAGAGGATTTTGAAAAAGGTCATATCATCATCAAAAAGGGTAAAAAGATTTTTTATAAAATTGTTATTGAATAAAACTTAAAAAAACGGCTTCATAACTGAAGCCGTTTTTAAGTATAACATTAAGGCACAAGCATTCAGCTTGTGCCTTAATTGTTGTTGAATATTATAAATTGCTTACTCTGTAACTCAGCATCATTAAGCTGTCTGAAAGGTGAACATTTTCAACAGCAACATCAGGATAATGCTTCGCAATATCAAAGTGTGAGAAATTCCAAAAACCTTTAATTCCCAGTGATACAAGCTCATCCGTAATTTCCTTTGCGTTTTCACTCGGAATACATAAAACAGCAACAGTAGGGGAATTATCTTTGCAGAAGTTATACATACTGCTGATGTTTCTAATTGGGATATTCTTAACAAGCTGACCTTGTAAAGCTTCGTTTCTGTCAAATATACCGATAAGGTTGAAACCTCTCTCTTCAAAAGACATATGTGTTGCAACAGCTTTACCGAGATTGCCTGCTCCTACAAGGATTGTTTTTGCTTTATTATCTACTCCCAATATCTTTCCGATTTCGCGATGCAGCTGAGCTACATTATAGCCGTAGCCTTGTTGACCGAACCCACCGAAACAGTTTAAATCCTGCCTGATTTGTGAAGCAGTAAATCCCATTCGGTTAGAAAGCTCGCCTGAAGAAATTCTGACTGTACCGCTGTCTTTAATTTCGCCTAAAAATCTGTAATACCTGGGAAGACGTTTTATCAGAGAAGCAGATACCGCTGAATTTTTTGCCATAGTAAAAATCCCTCACTTAGAAAGCTTTTTAACAGTTTCCATTACATAGTCGCCGAACTGTGAGCAAGTAGCACCGTCATCACGGCCTGTAATAACATATTTCTTATCTTCAAACATACAGAAATCAAGTGCTTTTTCAAGTAAATCAGCTTCAGCCTGTTTACCGATATGTGAAAGAAGCATGACGCTTGCACGAAGCATTGAGCAAGGATCGGCATACTGACCTCTGCCTTCCTTAATCATTCTCGGAGCAGAACCGTGAATAGCTTCAAACATAGCGTACTTTTTACCGAGATTTGCACTGCCTGCCGTTCCTACTCCGCCTTGGAATTCAGCAGCTTCGTCTGTAATGATATCGCCGTAAAGGTTAGGAAGAACGAACACCTTGAAATCTTTTCTGCGCTTTTCATCAATAAGCTTAGCCGTGGTAATATCAATGTACCATTCATCTGTTGTAATTTCCGGATATTCTTCGCCGACTTTTTTGCAAATGTTCAAGAATTTGCCGTCGGTAGTTTTGATTACATTTGCTTTGTTTATGATTGATACTCTTTCTTTGTGATTCTTTCTTGCATATTCATATGCCATTCTTGCAATTCTTTCCGAACCTTCAGAGGTAGTTACAACAAAATCGATTGCAAGATCGTCATCAACATTAACGCCTTTAGAACCGACTGCATAAGCGCCTTCGGTATTTTCACGGAAGAATGTCCAGTCGATGCCCTGATCAGCAATCTTGACAGGACGGACATTTGCAAAAAGGTCAAGAGCTTTTCTCATTGCAACATTAGCGCTTTCAATGTTAGGCATACCGTCGCCGGCCTGAGGAGTGGTTGTCGGTCCTTTCAGAATAACATGACATGATTTAAGCTCTTCAAGAACATCGTCGGGAATAGCTTTCATATGAGCTATTCTGTTTTCTATTGTAAGTCCGTCAATTACTTTAAATTCAATTTTTCCGGCTTTTACATCGTCGGCAAGAATATACTCAAGAACTCTTGCTGATTCTTTTGTAATGATAGGGCCGATACCGTCGCCGCCGCATACGCCGATAATAATTTTATCAAGCTTTTCGTAATCCAAAAATTCTTTCTCTGCCTTGATTTTATCTGAACGAGCTGACTGTTCGCGAACAAGCTCTTCAAATTTTTTAAGGGCAGCCTGTAAATTCTCTTCTGTCATTTTAATTTCCTCCGTTATATGTTTTCCTTTGTATAGTTAAGTAATCCGCCGTTTACGATAATATCCTTCTGACGCTTTGAAAGGTCATACTTAAGCTCGTATTTTTCACCTTTAGTCTTGTTTTCAAGATAAGCGGTCTCATCATTCATTATTGCCGATTTGATACCGTTAAGAGCAAGCTCGTCGCCCTGATCTATCTTGTCATAGTCGTCGGGATTTGCAAAGTTCAGCGGAAGAATACCTGCATTTATAAGGTTAGCGCAGTGAATTCTTGCAAAAGATTTAGTTATAACTGCTTTTATGCCGAGATAAAGCGGAACAAGTGCAGCGTGTTCACGGGATGAACCCTGTCCGTAGTTTGCGCCGCCAATGATAAAGCCTTTGCCTTCAGCCTTTGCTCTTTCAGCGAATGTTTCATCACATACAGCGAAGCAGAACTGTGAAAGATGCGGAATGTTTGAGCGGTAGGGGAGAATTTTAGCACCTGCCGGCATAATATGGTCGGTTGTAATATCGTCACCAACCTTAAGAATTGCCTTAGCTTCAATGCTTTCAGGCATCTTTGTTGTAGTCGGGAACGGCTTGATATTCGGACCGTAGAGAACCTCAACGCTGTCTGCCTCTTCAGGAGAAGCGGGCATTTCTACCATATTGTCATTAACAATAAATGCTTCGGGCATAAGAATCTTAAGCGGATCTCCCAAAGTTCTCGGATCGGTAAGCTTACCTGTTAAAGCAGAAGCTGCGGCAACTTCGGGGCTTACGAGATAAATTCCTGCGTCTTTAGTTCCTGAACGGCCGAGGAAGTTTCTGTTGAATGTACGGAGTGATACTCCTGCTGAATTAGGCGACTGCCCCATACCGATACAAGGACCGCAAGCACTTTCAAGAATTCTTGCTCCTGCGTTTATCATATCCGAAAGACCTCCGTTAAGAGCAAGCATATTAAGAACTTGCTTAGAACCGGGAGCAATAGAAAGGCTTACTGACGGGCAAACCGTCTTGCCTCTGAGAATGGCAGCAACCTTAAGCATATCCATAAGTGATGAATTGGTGCAAGAGCCGATACAAACCTGATCTACCTTGATTTCGCCGATATCCTTAACCTTCTTAACCAGGTCAGGCATGTGAGGCATTGCAGCCATAGGTTCAAGCTCTGAAAGATTGATTTCAATAATCTCGTCATATACTGCATCTTCATCAGCTTTTAATTCAGACCAGTCTTCCTCACGGCCTTGTGCCTTTAGGAAAGCTTTAGTAACTTCATCTGACGGGAAAACCGAGGTTGTGGCGCCGAGTTCAGCACCCATATTAGTAATAGTAGCTCTTTCGGGAACGGTAAGAGTTTTTACACCGTCTCCGGTATATTCGATAATCTTACCGACACCGCCTTTTACGGTCATAATTCTTAAAACCTCAAGAATTACATCTTTTGCGGCAACATATGGCTGTAAAGCACCGGTAAGGTGAACATTTACAATTTTAGGCATTGTGATATAGTATGTTCCGCCACCCATAGCAACGGCAACATCAAGACCGCCGGCACCCATAGCTAGCATACCGATACCGCCGCCTGTCGGTGTATGGCTGTCAGAACCGATTAAGGTCTTTCCGGGTTTGCCGAATCTTTCAAGATGTACCTGGTGACAAATACCGTTGCCGGGACGGGAGAAACGAATACCGCGTTTTTTTGCAACAGATTGAATGAATCTGTGGTCATCGGCATTTTCAAAGCCCGTCTGTAATGTGTTGTGATCAATATAGGCAACAGATAATTCTGTTTTTACTCTTTTAACTCCCATAGCTTCAAATTCAAGATAAGCCATAGTACCCGTGGCATCTTGTGTAAGGGTCTGATCGATTTTAAGGCCGACTTCGTGGCCGGGAATCATATCGCCTGAAACAAGATGTGATTTAATTAGTTTTTGTGCAACTGTAAGTCCCATATTATTCTCTCCTTGTAAAACTTGTTAACTTTTTTAACAAAGTTTATTTTAAAGCATTGATAATAATTTGTCAATCGTTGTTAGCTCAATATTTAATATTAAATAAAAAATATATCAGTAAATATAACAATTTGTTGATATCTTTTTAAGTTTATGATACAATATATTGAAAATGCAAATATTTAACTTTTTACGGGTAATAATTTTAGTATTATTACAATAAAGAGGTATTTGCTCTATGAAAGATAAAGATTTGGATTTTTCAATTGATTTTCCGGGAAATTTACCAAGCGAGATTTCTTCGGAACAGGATGAATCAAAAGAAAGTGAATGTATAAATAACAACGAGCAGATTTTGGAGTCCGGCTCTGCAACGATTACAAAAAACGGACACTATATTCATTGTCTGACAATAATAGGACAGATTGAAGGTCACTACATTTTACCTCCTCAAAACAAAACAACAAAGTATGAGCATGTTATTCCTCAGCTTGTAGCTATTGAAGAAAGTGATGAAATAGAGGGCTTGCTCGTTATTCTCAATACCGTTGGAGGAGATATTGAAGCCGGACTTGCCATAGCCGAGCTTATAAGCGGAATGAAAACCCCTGTGGCGTCGCTTGTACTTGGAGGAGGCCATTCAATAGGAGTTCCGCTTGCAGTAGCGGCTGATAAATCTTTTATAGTGCCGTCAGCTACCATGACTGTTCACCCGGTAAGAATGAACGGCACTGTTATAGGCGTTCCGCAAACACTTTCATACTTTGATAAAATGCAGGAGAGAATTGTTCGCTTTGTAACTTCAAATTCGCGTATGCCGTCAGAAAGATTCAGAGAGCTTATGATGGACACAGGTGAATTGATAATGGATGTAGGAACAGTTCTTGACGGGGAAAGTGCAGTTAAAGAGGGTCTTATTGATCAACTCGGAGGACTTTCAGATGCGCTTGATTATTTATATTCGGTTATTACAGAAAAGAATTGAAATATTCGGAGGTATCCAAATGTCAGCTCCTAAAAAAGGAACACGATCAAATCAAAGGTCAAACCAAAGACCTGCTCAAAACAATAATACAAGAAACAAACAAAACGCCAAATCGCAGGAAACATCTTCAAACAGACAGGTGTATGCGATTGTTTTGTTCTGTGTTTCATTGTTACTTATATGTCTGGCATTCATTCCGGGGGAAGCTGTTTGGGGCGCGTTAAGAAGTCTGCTTTTCGGACTTTTCGGTTTCACTTCATATGTCTGGCCTTTGATACTAATATATATTGCGGTTATGGCAACATTAAATAAAACAGATTCGAGAGTTGGTTCAAAAGTAATTGAATCGGCATTTCTCACTGTGCTTATCAGCAGCGCAATACATATTTTCACTTTTGACGGAGAAGTATCGTATTTCAGCGATATAGCATATGCATACACAATGTTCAGTACCGAAGGTTCGGTCTTCGGCAGCGGTGCAATAGGTGCCATTATCGGCGGACTGATATTGCTCTTAACAGGAAGCTCAAAAGTACCTGCTGTCGCTATAATTCTGATTTTACTTTTCCTTGCAATTATGCTTGTAACGGGCACAACGCTTACAAGACTTTTCAAAGGAATTGTCAAGCCCGTGCAAAAAGTCGGAAAAATTACCGAAGAGCATATTCAGGACAGATTCAACACCGAAGATGATTACGAAGAAGAGCTCCTTGACAATAATGAACTCGTACCTTATCAAGATGCTAAAAAGCACAAAGTCAAAAAGCAGATTGATTTCGTTTTGCCTGAGGACAAAACGAAAGAAGATGCATATGTTTCTGAACTTGCTGAAGCTGAAAAAATCGATGATTCTTCAAATTCAAAGCCTGTTCAGCTTGATGACATTATTAAAAAATTTAATAGTACGGGTGTTGAAGATAAAAAAACCGAATCTGAAAAGGTTAAAGAAGGTAAATCAACCGATTCTGAAAATGATTTTGCAGACAGTATAGAGTCAAATGAAAAAAAGCCGGAAAAAGAATATATTATGCCGCCGCTTGATTGTCTTGCATTGCCAAAGAATTCCAAGGGATTGAATTATGAAACCGAGCTTAAGCAGAATGCAACAAAACTTGTTGATACTCTTAAAAGCTTCGGTGTTGAAACAAGGGTTGTTGATATCAGCCGCGGACCGTCGGTTACAAGATATGAAATTCAGCCTGCCGCAGGTGTTAAAATCAGCAGGATAACAAATCTTGCCGACGATATCGCACTTAATCTTGCCGCATCCGGAGTAAGAATTGAAGCTCCTATTCCTAATAAGGCTGCTGTTGGCATTGAAGTTCCTAACAGGAGCAGAGCAACTGTCACTTTGCGTGAACTTATCGACAGAGAGGCTTATAAAAAGGCGGTTACAAAGTCAAAGCTTAATGTTGCGTTGGGTAAGGATATTGCAGGTGAATGTATGTATGCCGACCTTGCAAAAATGCCTCATCTTCTTGTTGCGGGTACTACGGGTTCAGGTAAATCGGTTTGTATGAATTCAATGATTGTATCAATACTTTACAACGCAAAACCTGAAGAAGTAAAACTTCTTATGATAGATCCTAAACAGGTAGAGTTTACTGTGTATAACGGTATTCCGCATCTTATGGTTCCTGTTGTCTCTGACCCCAGAAAAGCCTCCGGTGCTCTTTCTTGGGCAGTCGGCGAAATGTTACGACGCTATAAAATGTTCTCTGAAAATAATGTTCGTGACATAGAAGGCTTTAATAGTATCTGTGAAAGCATAGGACAAGAAAGAATGCCTCAGATAGTTATTTTTATTGACGAATTGTCCGATCTTATGATGGCGGCTCCTCATGAAGTTGAAGACTCTATTTGCCGTCTTGCTCAGATGGCTCGTGCGGCAGGTATGCATCTTGTAATTGCCACACAAAGACCTTCGGTTGATGTTATTACAGGTCTCATCAAGGCAAATATTCCAAGCCGACTCACTCTTAAAACTTCATCTCAGATTGACTCAAGAACGATTATAGATTCAGTCGGTGCCGAGAAATTGCTCGGAAACGGTGATATGCTGTTTTATCCGGTCGGTATTGCAAAGCCTGTCAGAATTCAAGGCTGTTTTCTTTCTGATAAAGAGGTAGAAACGGTTGTAGAGTTCATTAAATCACAGGAAAAAACTTCATATGACGATGAAGTTATGAAGGAGATTGAACGCCAGGCAGCTATGGATAAAAAGAAAAACGGAGGTACTTCCGAGGTTTCGTCTGATGCAGGCGATTCCGATGCAGATGAAATGTTGCCTAAAGCAATCGAAGTTGTAGTCGAAAATCAGATGGCATCCACAACACTTTTACAGAGAAAGCTTAAATTAGGTTATGCCCGTGCCGCAAGAATTATTGATGATCTCGAACCTGTCTCTTATACACATCTGACGCTGCCGACGATACTCCTTGTG
>CAMFTS010000046.1 GCA_945988915.1 uncultured Clostridia bacterium | reverse complement strand
TCAGCAAAGGCAGTAAAATGAAATATGAGCTTGACAAGGAAACGGGTATGCTTCGCCTTGACCGAGTTCTTTATACATCAACCCACTATCCTGCAAACTACGGATTTATTCCGAGAACATATGCAGAGGATAACGATCCGCTTGATGTGCTTGTCCTTTGCTCTGAACAGATTGAACCTATGGCTCTTGTCAATTGCTATCCTATCGGCGTTATCTCTATGCTTGACAACGGCGCGCCGGACTACAAGATAATAGCTATTCCGTTTGATGATCCTACTTACAACGAATACAAGGATATTTCTCAGCTTCCTGCACATATCTTCCAGGAAATGCAGCATTTCTTTAAGGTTTACAAAACTCTTGAAAATAAAGAAACAGCCATAGATGATGTTAAAGGTGTATTGTCGGCAGTAGATATAATAGACGATTCTATTGCAAGATATAAAGAGAAATTTTGCAAATAAAAATTAAGTATTTGCAAATAAAAATTAAGTATTGAAAGAGGAAATATAATGAAAAACAGTAATGTTAAAGCGTTTCTCGCGGCAATACTCGTAATAGTGCTTGTCTGCGGATCTGCTTTTGCTATTATTTACAAGGACGGAAAGCAAGTTATACCGACTGAAGAAATTGTTCCGGTAACCCAAAAGGCAGAAAAAACAACACAACCGACATCGCTGACCGTGAATTTTATATCTGTCGGAGATAACCTGATACACGACGGAATTTATGAGCAGGCTAACAAAAGAGCAGGCGGAACCGGTTACGATTTTTCATACTGTTATGAGAATATAGCCGATGTTGTCGGCGAAGCTGACATTGCAACCATAAATCAGGAAACAATAATTTCCGAGTCGCATGAACTTTCCGGATATCCGCAGTTTAATTCTCCGCGCGAGGTCGGCGATGAGATTGCGAGAATCGGCTTTGATGTTATAAATATGGCTAACAACCATATGGTTGACCAGGGAGAATCGGGGCTGAAAGAATCCATTGAGTATTGGGACAGTATCGGTACTGTTACAAGGACAGGCGCTTATAAAAACGAAGAGGATTTAAACCGTGTTGAATACATTGAATCAAACGGACTTAAGATTGGCCTTGTCGGCGCTACACAATATACAAACGGTCTTTATCTTCCGTCCGGCAGTGAGCTTGAAATTATTTATACTTCCGAAGAAGATTTGATTGAAAAAAAGATAAAAGATGCAAAAGAACAGTGCGATATGGTTCTTGTAAATGTTCATTGGGGCAATGAATATGAAACCGAACCGACAGCAAAGCAACGCGAGTTAGCAGAGAAAATGGCAGAGTGGGGCGCAGATGTGATTATCGGTCATCATCCTCATGTCCTTCAGCCTATTGAATTTATCGAAAAAACCGACGGCTCACGAACACTTGTCGTATATTCATTGGGCAATTTCATTTCTCAGCAGAATACACCGCTGAGAGTTCTTGGCGGAATGGTAAAATACAGCGTTACAAAAGATATGACAACAAACAGACTCACTATCGACAATGTATCGTTCGTTCCCATAGTAACCCACTATGTAAGAGGCTCTGACGATGTTAAGATATATCAGCTCAGTCAATATTCGGACGAGCTTGCAAAAAGACAGGCATCAAGACTTGATTGCTCTTCTTTCAGCGTTTCGTATCTTGAGGAAAAACTTGCAAACATTATTGATACTAAATATTGGAAATAACGGAAATTTTTAAAACTTAAAGCACAGCTTCGGCTGTGCTTTTTTGTTCATATGAAAAGTTAAAACACTTAATAGGGAAAATGCACCACTATTCACCGTTTTCCTCCTCATCAATAATTCTAATGAATTTTTTATGACCTTTTCAGGTCATTTTTTTATGTTTGAAAAAAGCTGAAAAAATATTGATTTTATTGAAAAAAACACTTGATTTTTTATGCAATAACAAGTATAATGTGATTAAAGTGGTGGAAAAACCCACAGTGTTTTCATAATAGAGGTTTAAAACCCCACGGATTTTTATTAAAGGTGCTAATCAGAAGGGAGGAACAGACATTGTCATTTTCAAATAGCTACAAACATACGATTGACTCGAAAAAGCGTCTGTTCATTCCTGCAAAGTTCCGTCAGAAATTGGGCGAAACATTTTACCTTTATTATGACCCGAGCCTTCCTTGTATTGCCGTTTACGGCGAAGAGGAATGGGAAAAGAAAAGCAAAATAGTTGAAGAGAGCGGAGATGCCGATTGGCAGCGTTTCTTCTTTGCAAATGTTGTTTCGGTTGAACCGGACAAGCAGGGAAGAATTACTC
The DNA here is from genome assembly GCA_945988915.1 of uncultured Clostridia bacterium. Taxonomy (GTDB): domain Bacteria; phylum Bacillota; class Clostridia; order Oscillospirales; family Acutalibacteraceae; genus Fimenecus. Next base: position 6,092 of record CAMFTS010000046.1, on the reverse strand, counting down.
TTAAATCTTCTTTCTGTGAGGGAGCAGGTCTTAAAAAAGATGTAGCGGTAGTCGGCGTCGGTACAAGAATCGAAATCTGGGACGCTGACAAGTACGATAAGGAAATGGAACAGATAAACGCATCTTTCAAGAGATTCCCGAGCATTATCAATTAACGGGTGAAATAATATGGAGTTTGTTCATGTTCCCGTTTTGTTTTCAGAAACGATCGACTCATTAAATATAAAGCCTGACGGAATTTATGTTGACTGTACGGCAGGCGGCGGGGGACATTCAAAGGCTATCGCAGAGAAGCTTACAACAGGTAAGCTCATAGCAGTTGACAGAGATCCCGATGCAATTAAAATCCTTAACGAGAGATTAGGCGATATGCCTCAGGTGACAATAGTTCATAATACCTTTAATAATATTAAAGAAATTCTCTCGGGCACTAAGGTTGACGGAATACTTGCCGATTTGGGTGTAAGTTCTTTCCAACTTGACGAAGCTTCAAGAGGATTTTCTTTTCATAAAGATGCTGTCCTCGATATGAGAATGAGTAAAGAGGGCAGGAGCGCAAAAGATATTGTTAACGAGCTTCCGGTCGGAGAGCTGACAAGAATAATAAGAGAATACGGCGAAGAAAAATATGCGAACCGTATAGCAAATAACATAGTAAATGCCAGAGCGAAAAAGGAGATTGAAACGACTTTTGAGCTGATTGATATTATCAAAGCTTCAATGCCTCAAAAAGCGATGAGAGATTCTCATCCTGCAAGAAGAACCTTTCAGGCTTTGAGAATTGAAGTAAACGGCGAGCTTGACCAACTTAATACAGCACTCGACGATATGTTTGATTGCCTTAAGGTCGGCGGAATACTTTCGATTATAACTTTCCATTCTTTAGAAGACAGAATGGTTAAACAAAGATTCAATTCGTTTACGCAGGGATGTACCTGCCCCAAGGAATTTCCCGTTTGTGTGTGCGGAAAAACTCCGAGAGGAAAAATTACAGTAAAGGGGCTTGCCCCGAGTGAGAAAGAGCTTGAAAAGAATTATCGCTCTCACAGCGCAAGACTCAGAGCCGTTGAAAAGCTCAGAGAAGACTAATTAAAGAAAAGAGAGGAAAGCGTTATGGCTGCCGGAAAATACAACAGATATGATGACTTTGATTTCTCAGCATTTGAACCGAAACAATCTTCTTACGAAAGAAATGCTGCAAGAAAATTAGATACAGCGCCTAAGCGTAAAACAACAGCTGATAAAAAGCCGGAAATGAAGCTTGTAAAAAAGCCTAAAAAGACTTATGAACAGGCAAAATCGGAAATGAGATTTGCAAGTTTTCAGTCAGCGAAAATTATTACGGTTTCTCTTCTTCTGCTTGTTATGATTTCAGCTCTTTTATACGGAAGAATGAAGGTTGACGAGCTTGACAGACAGATTCAAAACACGAAAACAGAGCTTTCTGCCGCACAAAGCGAAAATGTTAGATTGAATATGAAGCTTGACTCGATAATTTCTCTTAAAAATGTTGAAGAGTACGCTCAGACAAATCTCGGAATGGTTAAAATGGAAAGCCATCAGATCGAATACATAGATCTTTCGGGAGAAAATAAAGCAACAGTTTCAGGCGAGAAAACACTAAAAAAAGAAACTGATGATAAAGACTCCATAGGCGCTAAGTTTATGGCATATATGAGCAAATAGTTAAATAGAATTACAACGAGGGTTAAGTAAAACAGCTTAACTCTCGTTGTTGTATCTAAAAACATAAAATTTTGCCGTTTTTTGGCAAAAGGAAAGGGGTGTCGGTATGAATTCCAAATCATTAAAGCAATTATCGTTACGCGCAACTATTGCTCTATGGGTTGTGTTTTTAGCTTTTGTGGTTTGTATCGGCAGTCTTGTACGAGTTGCAATCATTGATGGCGAAGAATATAAGCTTAAAGCTGAACAGAATCAGCTTATGGATACAAAAGTTTCTGCCGCAAGAGGCACAATTTACGATTCAAATTTGAACATCCTGGCAAAAAGTGCTTCTGCTTGGCTCGTTTACATTGTACCGTCAAAAATAGAAAGTGAAGAACAGCGTAAAGCAGTTGTTTCCATACTTGAGGAAACACTTGAACTTGAAGAGGAAACTCTTACGGAAAAGGCAAGCCGCGATTCAAACTATGTGAAAATCGCAGGCGGCGTTGAAGAAGAACAAAAGGTAGCCATTCAGGATTTCATAAAACAAAACAAAAAGCTCAAGCTTAATGAAATTATCGGCATTGATCCCGATACAAAGCGTTATTATCCTTATTCAAGCTTTGCTTCTACAATTATCGGATTTGTTAATTCCGACGATGAAGGAAACGCGGGAATTGAAATGAAGTACAATTCCGACCTTAAAGGTGTTTCGGGCAGAATTATTGCAGCAAAAAATGCCCGACAAAAGAAAATGGCAAGTGATTACGAAACAATGTATGCTGCTCAGGAAGGTTCAAATCTTGTTCTGACAATTGATGAAGTAATTCAGTACTATCTTGAACAGAGCCTTGATCAAGCCTTGGTTGATACGGGTGCTAAATATGCTTACGGAATAATTATGGATGTTGATACAGGCGCAATACTCGGTATGACATCGAAGCCTGATTTTGACCTTAATTCCCCAAATACAATTTACAGTCAGTCTGTTCTCGACAGAATAGAAAAAGTTGAAGACGAAGAAGAAAAAAAGCAGGAAAAGCAAAATGCTCTTTTTGCTCAGTGGAGAAACAGAACCATCAGTGATACATACGAACCGGGTTCGGTTTTCAAAACGGTTGTTGTTTCGGCGGCTCTTGAAGAGGGCGTTGTCGATATGAATACAACTTATACTTGCGTAGGCGGTATTCAGGTTGCCAATAACTATCAGAAATGCTGGAAACATGAGGGACACGGTACAGAAACTCTCACACAGGGACTTATGAATTCCTGCAACCCGTTCTTTATTACAATCGGACAAAAGCTCGGTAAAGAGAATTTCTATAAATATTTTGAGGCATTTGGATTTACGGAGAAAACAGAGATAGATTTGCCCGCCGAAGCAAGTCCCGTTGCGGATGTAACTTATCATTCACTTGAAAAGATGGGAATTGCAGAGCTTTCATCAAGCTCATTCGGTCAGACTTTCCAGGTTTCACCGATTCAAATGATTACAGCGATTTCTACAATCGCAAACGGCGGTAAGCTTATGCAGCCGTACATTGTTGACAGCGTACTTGATGCTGACGGAAATGTTGTTGAAAAAACAGCACCTGTTGTAAAGCGTCAGGTTATTTCGGAAAAAACTGCTTCAGCCGTTGCATCGATGATGGAACAGGTTGTTTCAATAGGAACAGGTAAAAACGCTTATGTTGCCGGTTATCATGTTGCAGGAAAAACCGGTACATCTGAAAAAATAGGTAAAAAAGACGCATACATAGCTTCATTTGCGGGCTTTGCACCGGCAAACAATCCGGAAATTGCTATTCTTATAGCAGTTGATGAACCTGAAGGTGCTCACGGCGGCGGTGTTGTTGCCGCACCGATTGCAGGAGAAATTCTCGAAAAGGTTCTTGCATATCTTAGTGTTGAACCGCAGTATGAAGATTCGGAAATGAAGAATATTTCTTCAACAACCCCGTCACTTATAGGCAAATCTGTCAGCGAAGCAAAGCAGATGGCTTCAAACTATAAGGTAAAGGTTATAGGCAGCGGCAATGAGGTAATTGCACAGACTCCGGCTGCTGACTCACAAATCAGAACAGGCGGCGTAATCGTGATTTATACAGACGATTCTGCAGCAAAGCAGATGGCTGAAGTTCCTGACTTTACGGGAATGACAATGTCACAGGCAAATTCCGAGGCAATCAGCTGTGGCTTTAATATCAGATTCTCAGGCACTACAAATTCTTCAGAGGTCTTTGCTTACAAGCAGAGCACAGAGCCGGGAACCGAAGCGGAAATCGGAAGTGTTATAACTGTTTACTTTAAATCCAGCGTAAATGTTCAAGACGCATAAACATACGGCTAAATGTAAAAAACGGAGGTACAGAAGTTGAAATTATCAGAACTTTTAAAGAATGTTAAAACAACAAGCACATATAAGGATGCTGAAGTCAAAGACATTACCGACAAATCATCAGATATTTCAGAAGGCTGTGTGTTCGTGTGCATAAAAGGCGCAAGATTTGACGGACATTCAGTTGCCGCTCAGGCTGTTGAAGGCGGTGCTGTTGCGGTTATTGTTGAATATGATACGGGTGTTGAAAACCAAATCATTGTTGAAAACACAAGAGAGGCTTATTCAAGAATCTGTGCTGCCTTTTACGGAAATCCTGCCGAAAAGCTAAAGCTTATAGGCGTTACCGGTACAAACGGAAAAACAACAACAACATTTCTTATTAAGAATGTTTTTGATTCACTCGGAATTAAAACAGGTCTTATAGGAACAGTAAAAAACATAACAGGCGATAAAGAATATGTTTCGTCGCTGACAACCCCTGACAGCAAGGAGCTTCAGGCTCTTTACAGAGAAATGGTTGAAAGCGGCTGTGAATACTGCATTATGGAAGTATCCTCTCAGGCTCTTGCTCAGGGAAGAGTTGACGGATGCCACTTCAAAATTGCCGTATTTACAAATCTTACTCAGGACCATCTTGATTATCACGAAACTTTTGAAAACTATGCAAATGCAAAGAGAAAGCTTTTTGAAATCAGCGACACGGCAATCATTAACATTGATGATGAATATGCACAGAAGATGGTTGAGGGTCTTGATTGCGAAGTCCTGACCTTTTCTGTTAACGCTGAAAGCAGTGATTTCAGCGCAAAGAATGTTAAATGCTTTGCCGACAGCGTTCAGTATGAATTACTTACTCCTGACAATATCGGCAGAATAAATATTAAAATTCCGGGTCATTTTACCGTTTATAATTCAATGGGCGCTGCCGCATGCGCAATCAAAGCAGGCGCTGATTTTGAAAAAGTACTTCAGGCAGTTTCAAGCTCAAAGGGAGTGCCCGGAAGAGTTGAAGTAGTACCGACAAATACCGATTATACGGTGCTTATTGACTATGCACATTCTCCTGACGGACTTGAAAATGTAATTTCTTCAATCCGTGAAACAACTCAGGGAAGAGTAATTACGGTGTTCGGATGCGGCGGAGACAGAGATAAAACCAAAAGACCTAAGATGGGGAAGATTGTCGGGGATCTCTCAGATGTAGCCGTTGTTACAAGCGATAACCCGAGAAGTGAAAATCCCGCTTTAATTATCGAAGATATCCTTGCAGGAATGACAGAGTGCAAAGCAAAGATTAAAACACTTGAGTCACGCACAGACGCAATTAAGTACGCAATGCAGGAAGCTAAAGCAGGCGATGTTGTAATTCTTGCAGGCAAAGGTCACGAAACATATCAAATTTTGAATACAGGAAAAATTCACTATGACGAAAGAGAAGTTGTAGCTGAGATTTTAAAGGGCAATATATAAATGGAAAAGTTGACGTTAAAAACAATCGCAGAATGGACAGACGGCGAGCTCGTCGGGGATAACCTGAGCATAAGCGAAATAAGTATTGACAGCCGTCAGATTTCACCCGAAACACTTTTTATTGCAGTAAAGGGCGAAAGATTTGACGCTCACGATTTTATTGCCGATGTTCAAAAAAACGGCGCAAAGGCAGTAATGTGCCATAAAAGAGTTGAATGCGGTATTCCTGTCATTTATGTTAAGGATACTAAGAAAGCCTTGCTTGATTTGGCAAGAGAATACAGAAAGTCTATTGAGAACTTAACCGTTGTCGGACTAACGGGAAGCGTCGGCAAAACCACAACAAAGGAAATGGCTTATGCCGTTGTTTCAAAAAAGTTTAATGCTCTTAAAACCGAAGGCAATCTGAATAATGAAATCGGCTTGCCGAAAACTCTTTTCAGACTTAATTCTGAAATTCAGGCGGCAGTTATTGAGATGGGAATGAGTGATTTCGGCGAGATTTCACGACTTACCCGTACAGCACTTCCCAATATCGGTATTATCACAAATATCGGTGTTTCTCATATTGAGCATCTGGGTTCGCGTGACGGAATTCTCAAAGCAAAGCTTG